>CADBPS010000056.1 GCA_902796575.1 uncultured Methanobrevibacter sp.
CATCTCATCCAATTACAATATTAATTATAACAGAGTAGGTACATGTCTTTTTGTAATTGGAGGATCTGCTGCAGCAGGTGCACTTGGAGGATTTGTCGGATACTGGGCATCAACTGCGGCAGTCGTAACTGAATCTGAATTTCCAATTACAACAGAATACAATCAAGGAGATATAACCGTATGTGGTAATGACCCTCTGTTATTATCATTATTCGGAAAATAGACTTAAACCAATATTTCCCAGTTTATTTCGGGAAATATTTTTTCACTTTTTTTAAAATTATAAACATTTACAATCAATTGCAAAAATCAAACTTGAAATATAATGTTTTAAATTCACATTGAACCGAAATACTTAAAGAATGCATTGACACCTTTTTAAATTCTGCCATAGCTACATTATCATCTTCATTGAATTTTTAAACAGCTGTAAGGTAAAATATATGTGTTATATTAAAATTCATTAAATAAATCATAAGTTTTTTTTATGAGGCTCTCTTCAAAAGCCAGTTTTTGTTTTTTAAACGGAATGCTAAAAAAAAATAATACTTAATCCAGACTTATGAGCACATGAAAATTAATTATCAAAAAACTAACTTTTAAAAACATGATGAACACCCATAAAAATGAACATTACATATGAACATATGAAAAAGTTCAGATACCTATCAATTTCTGGTGATAAAATTTTAATACAGGGTCTGTTTTGAATTATAACAAAATTTTTTGTGATTTTGAAAAATAAAGATATTATCCGAAATTATAAAATTGCCCTCACATCTAAAAATTGCTCCCACTCCATAAAATTGCCCTCACATCTAAAAATTGTCCTCAGCCCATAAAATTGCTTTCATTTCAAACAAAAACCATATTTACAAGCTGGTTTAATATAATACTATGTAATTTATCCTTAATCAAGTGAAAAGAGGAAAAATTATGAATGAAAAATATACTGTCAAATTATTCGAAGAATATAAAATAAGGACTAAATGGGATTCTGAAATCGAAGATTACTACTATTCAATAATAGACGTTATCGCAGTCCTTACAGAAAGTAAAAACCCTAGTGCTTATTGGAGAAAATTAAAGCAAAGATTATCTGAGGAATCTAACGAAAGTGTGACAAATTGTCACAGGTTGAAAATGCCTGCTAAAGATGGTAAAATGCGTAAAACAGATGTTGCAACAACTAAACAATTATTACGTATTATTCAATCAGTACCTTCACCAAAAGCTGAACCGTTCAAACAGTGGTTAGCTCAAATGGGTAAAGAAAGACTTAAAGAAATTGCAGACCCTGAAATTGCCATGCAAAGGGCTATCAGCACCTATCGCCAAAAAAGCTACTTTGAAGAATGGATAACCCAAAGGATGAGAACTATTGAAACTAGAAAGGAACTAACTGCCGAATGGAATAGAGTTGGGGTTAACGAAGGAATAGAATATGCAATTTTAACCGATGATATATCCCAAGCATGGTCGGGAATGTCAACAAAAGAATACACGCAATACAAAGGACTTAAAAAAGAAGGCCTTCGTGACAATATGACAAATATGGAATTAATTTTAAATATGCTGGCAGAAGCATCAACAACTGAAATCAGCAAGGTTGAAAATCCGGATGGTTTTAAAGAAAGCCGTGATGTTGCAAAACGTGGCGGAACAATTGCAGGAAATGCAAGATGAGAACTTGAATCAGTAACCGGCAAATCAGTCATCAGCAAAAAGAATTCCAAAAACCCAGAATTATTGGATGAATAATTATTCATCTACTTTTTCATTTTTTGATTGCCATTAAACACCATTTATACATTATATTAACTATTTTTGAAAAAGAACTGTCAATCAACCTAAATATAAAGACAAAATTACAAGCATCATATGAACTATATGAAAAAGTTCTGATATCTGTCAATTTCTGGCAACAAAACTCTGACATGGAATTTTTGATGATAATGAATATTTTGGATGACAATAACTGCCATTTGTTATATATGTTGCAATGTATGTTTTGTGCATTATAATGAAATTTGCATTACATAATGCGATGTGTGTTTTGAGCATTATAATGGAATTTACATTATATATTTATATAAAACAGATAAACAATTCAGATACTTATCAATTTCTGGAAAAACTGATACAGAATTTGGTTTTGATAAATATAAAATAAAGAAGATAATATGATAGAATAGGGTGCTAGAAATTTTCATCTAAACCCAACATTAAGATTTGCCTATTTTTCTAGTTGGCAACAAATTTCCAATTATGCTACATGGGGCTAACATTGTTATTCTTAATTAAAAAATGAGGC
>CADBPS010000057.1 GCA_902796575.1 uncultured Methanobrevibacter sp.
AAAAAGTTATGTATAGTCCCGAGCGGAGTCGAACCGCCGTCTCCGGGTCCAAAGCCTAGAAGGATTACCACTACCCTACGGGACTATGTCGTTGACTAACAACATTTTAATTTATATGTTAAGTAGTATTTAAATGTATCGTTTTATTTTAATTTCAGATAAAATAAACATTCTTTGTGCCATTTACATTCAGAACAAATGTTTTCAACACTTTCTAAAGTATTGAATATTTTTGAAACTTCCTTAAATAATTCTGGACCGTTATATTCATTGTTTTTATTCAATTTTGACAGTATTTCATAATCCATTTTCTTAATTTTGCTGTCATTTTTTTCATTTTGACATAGATTATTCTCTAAATTGGGACAATACCTGCATATATCATCTGCACTGTCACTCAATTGTATTATACTGCCTTCGGATTTTCGCTTTTCATTTATTATTTCCATATTTTTAATGAAATTTTCATCGTATCCATATCCCTGAAATCCCTGAAGACATAGTAAATGGTGACCTCTTAGGTTAATTTTCATATTAATCAATAAAAATAGTAAATAAAGGTTATATTAACCTTTAATCTTTTGGTAAAAATATTTTTGACACACCTGCAGTACCAATAATTTTGATGATGTCTCCAAATATAAATGGAACAAGTCCCATTAACAAAACATCGGTAATGCTTAGTACACTTCCCTGGACAACATAGAACCAAACAGCTAGGCCAATAAGTCCTGGAATGTATATGAGTGCAAAGTTAGCTATTCCAATTACACCTATCATTTTGGTGAAATTACGTGCATCACTGTATTTTTCACTTATAGCTCCAACAAAGTATGCTGCTAAGATAAATCCTATCATATATCCTCCGGTGGATCCGAGCAGTACCTCTAATCCTCCGGTCATTCCTCCAAACCATGGAATGAATGCGATTCCTAAAGCGACATATAATATCTGGCTTAAACAGCCATACTTTTTACCGAGGAACAATCCTGAGCATAATACAGCGAATGTCTGTGCAGTTATTGGAACTGGTGTCCATGGCAGTGGGATGACAATCTGTGCCATTAAACCAGTAATGCATGCCATCATAAATGACATTGCAACTTTGGTAACTGTACTTGATTCTTGAAATCTTTCAAAAATATTTTTTCTAGTTGTGTAATAACTATCAACATTAACATTCATGTTGTTATCCTCCCTTCTTTTTTATACCCTTTATATTTTTTGTTGTTATTAGTATTTATAATTAATTTGTCAGTCAATAAAAATATATTAATACCAAACATCTTTGATTCCAAGTAAATATGCTCCGGTATTAGCTATTAAATGTATGATTAATGTCAGTACGATTGATATTACCATAAATGTTAAATCAAATTTCACAACAACTGATGCGAACAGTAGAGACACTATTAGAAAATCCAGCTGATCAAGTATTGGTGCCGGCTTTCCACGTTTTATTCCAAGTCTTCTTTTCAGGAAACTTCCCAGCGCATCACCTACTAATGCTCCAAATCCAAGCAGAAATCCGATTGTAATTCCATTTGTAACTCCGACAGCTATTGGTGTTGTAATGTATTCTCCAAACTGAGCCATAATTTCCGGTCCAAAATACCCCTGTATTGCTCCGGCTATTGTTCCAAGTAATGTTCCTCCTATCAATCCTCTCCAAGTTACTCCATCCCCAATCCAGCGATTTCCTTTGGAATCTGTTTTCCCCATGTCTAATGGTGTTCCACCTCCAAATATCAGCCCTCCACTGTTTGATATGTATGATGGAATTAGAAAGTAAAGTATTGTAACACATGATATGGCCAATGTTGTCAAGTCAATGTTCATTGTTAATTACTCCATTTGTATTGTCTTTATTGTACTTTTAATCTTTAAACTATATATATTTTTAAATAACTTTAAATATTAAATTAACTATAATAAAAATATTATGTTTGTACTATTTTCTTAGTAAGGTGATTTTTTGATTATTAAAAATACAAAAAGTTTGTGTCCGGAGTGTGGTAAGCCTCTTGATGCAGAAGTTTATAGTGAAGATGGAAAGGTTTTGATTAAAAAGACCTGTAACGAGCATGGGGAGTTTGTTAACACTTATTGGAGTAACGATGAAATTTATAATAAAATTAATGAATATGAACCTTCAGTAACTGCTGTTGAAAATCCCTGTATTGAAGATACGGCTGCCTGCCCTTCTAATTGTGGATTATGTTCAAAGCATGAATCATCTACCGTTTTGGGTTTAATTGATGTTACAAATAGGTGTAATCTGAGATGCCCTATCTGTTTTGCAAATGCGGCTGCTTCCGGCCGTTTATATGAGCCTACACAGGATGAAATAAGGCAGATGCTTAGGAATTTAAGAAACTTAAAACCGCATCCTACTCCTGCTATTCAGTATGCTGGAGGAGAACCTACTGTACGTAATGATATTGTTGAACTGGTTAAAATGGCTAAGGAAGAAGGTTTTACTCATGTCCAAATAGCTACCAATGGTTTAAGATTAGCCAGAAAAGAAAATTTGGCTCAGGAATTAAAGGATGCTGGTCTTAATACAATTTATTTGGCTTTTGATGGTGTGACTCCTGAACCGTATATTCACAACAGGGGAAAAGATTTGCTTCCGCAGAAAATAGCTGCTATTGAAAACTGTAAAAAAGCTAATCTTGGTGTTGTGCTGGTTCCTACCTTGGTTAAAGGTGTTAATGATCATCAGGTTGGAGATATTATCGATTTTGCTTTCGATCACAGAGAGAATATATATGGTGTTAATTTCCAGCCGGTTTCCTTTGCTGGCAGAACTCCCGCCGATCAGGTTGAAGAGCAGAGAATTACCATTCCTGATTTTATTCAAATTGTTGAAGATCAAACTGACGGTCAAGTAAAAACTACTGATTTTTACCCTCCTTCTTCAGTCGAACCTGTAGCCAACTTTATTGGTGCTCTTGATGATGAAAAACCAAGAGTCACTCTCAATTGTCATCAGCATTGTGGTATTGCAACTTATGTTTTCAGAGATAATGTTGACGATGAGGAAATATTGATTCCGATTAACCGTTTTATTAATGTTGATTTATTATTTGAAAAACTGTCAGGTTATTCAGAAAGGTTAATTGAGGGTGGTTTTGGAATTAAAAAGAGAGTTTTAGCAGGTGCTACTAAAGATCTTCCTAAATTGATTAATTCTAAAGAAACTCCTAGCTATTTGGATATTAAAAAAGTTTTACTCAATGTTTTTACTAAAAGGTCCTATGATGCTTTAGGTGATTTTTCGAAAAATGCAATGCTTATCGCATGTATGCACTTTATGGATCCTTTCAATTTTGATGAAGATAGAGTTAAAAAGTGTGTTATCCACTATGCAACTCCTGACGGTAGAATCATTCCATTTTGTACTATGAATTCAATGTACCGTGAAAATGTTGAAGAAAAATTTTCAACTCCTTTAAAATCTAAAAAATAGGTTTGGTTAAATTATGTATATTAAATCTCCATCCAGACTTCATTTAGGTCTTATTGATATGAATGGTTCATACGGTAGGCTTGATGGTGGAATTGGTCTTACAATTGCTGATCCCAGTCTTTTATTATATTGCGAACCTGCCGAGAAAGATATTACTGTTGATTTTAATGATAATTTTGAATTTGGTGATGGCCTTAGAAATGAATATGCAGGGAAAATAACTTCAGCAGCTGAAAATGTAATTGACTTTTACGATATTGATGAGGGTTTTTACTTCAGGGTTGATAAGGCATATCCTTCACATTCAGGTTTGGGATCTGGAACTCAAATAGCTTTATCTACAGGTAAACTTATTTGTGAGCACATTGGTCAGGAGACTAACGGATATTCTCTTGGAAAAATTACTGGACGTGGAGGTACTTCTGGAATTGGAGTTTTTGCATTTGATTATGGTGGTTTTATAGTTGACGGTGGCCATAGTATTAAGGAAAAATCTTCATTTTTACCTTCTTCGGCTTCAAAAGCTAATCCTCCACAATTGTTTGGTCGTTATGAATTTCCTGATGAATGGAACGTTTTATTGGTTATTTTGGATTCTGATGTTAATGTTAATGGTCAAAAGGAAGTTAATATTTTTCAGGAATACTGTCCGATTGACCGCAATGAAGTAGAGCTATATTCTCATTTAATTTTTATGAATTTAATACCATTTTTAATTGAAAAAGACTTGCCTTGCTTTGGAAATATAATTAACAAGATACAAACTATTGGTTTTAAAAATATTGAGGTTTCTCTTCAGCAGGATAACGTTAGGGATTTAATGGCTAAATTAATGGAAATTGGTGCATATGCGGTTGGTATGAGTTCCTTTGGACCTACTGTTTACTCAATATATGATGATTCAAACAAACATATTGTAGATGAGATTAAAGATTATGTTAGTGATAATGGGATTGTTATTACCACTAAAGCTCAAAACCATGGACATATTCTTAAAAAATAGTGATAATTATGAATGTTATTAATGGAAAAGCATGGATTTTCGGTGAAAATATTGACACCGATGTTATTATTCCCGGCAGGTATCTGAGGACATTCAATCCTGAGGATTTGGCCGCTCATGTTCTTGAGGGTGAAAGACCTGATTTTACGCAGAATGTTCAAAAAGGAGATATTATCGTTGCGGATGAAAATTTTGGATGCGGATCTTCCCGTGAACAGGCGCCTGTTGCTATCAAAACAGCTGGTGTTGATGCTGTCGTTGCAAAATCTTTTGCAAGAATATTTTACAGAAATGCGATTAATGTCGGTTTGCCGGTCATTGTCAGTGATATCGTAGCCAGTGACGGAGATATCATTAAACTGGATTTATCTGAGGGAATTTTAATTAATGAAACCACTGGAGAATCAGATAATTTTGAGCCGTTTAAAGAGTTCATGCTGGATATTCTTGAAGACGGTGGTTTAGTTAACCATTACTTAAATAAGGATTAATAGGGGGTTTAGTTATGAATTGTCCTATTTGTGATTCAGATAATATTGAAGTTTTAAATTCCAAGCAGATTGAATCCAAGAAAAAGTTTACCGAAGAGTTTCTTTTAAAATGTTTTGATTGTGGGCACGTTTTTAAGGATGTTGTGTCTGCTGAAAAACCTAAACCATATAGAATTATTATTTCAGAGCAAAATCAATCTTACAAAACTAATATTAATTTGTCTCCAAATGATGAGCTGGAAGTTGGAGATGTTTTGCTTTCAGATGTCGGTCAGGTTGAAGTAACCAGCATCGAAGTCAATGACACCAGGGTTAACAAGTCTTTAATTGAAAACATTAATACGATATGGGCAACATCTGTTGATATTCCTTCCCGTATTGGCTTTTCCGTGGATTTGCATGGTAAGGTTGATTCCTATAAACTGGATCTGGACAGGGATTTTGAAATAGCTCCCGGAGATATTGTTAAAATAGAAGACCATATTGTTAAGGTACATGTTATTAAAACTAATGAAAGGAAATTAACTTCGGGATTTGCAAAAGCAGGTGTTATCAGAAGAGTTTATTCAAAACCTGTCAAATTTAACAATTTTGATTATGATTTGACCAAAAATATTTTTAAAAAAACATGATTATGAGGTAATAATTTTGAAAGTCTTCATTGAATCTTATGGATGTACATTTAACAAGGCTGATGGCCAGATTATGGCCGGCTTTTTAAACGAGAATGATATTGATACTGTTGATGACATTGATGATGCAGATATTATAATTGTCAATACCTGTTACGTTAAATTGCCTACTGAAAATAAGATTGTTTACAGGATTCAAAAATTACGGGAAAAGTATCCCCACAAGAAAATAATTGTCGGGGGATGCATGGTTGAAATTGATCCTGAAAAACTGGATAGTATCGCTCCTGACTGCAGTTGGATTGGTCCTCATCAACTGAATAAAACAGTGGATGTTGTCAGCAGTACTTACTGCGGAGATACTGTTCGTGAGTATGGTCTTTCCCGCGAAAGTAAGGTAGGTGTTCCTAAGATTAGTGATGATGATTTGGTTCATATAATACAAATTTGTGAGGGTTGTTTAGGCTCTTGCACATTTTGCTGTACTCGTTTTGCCAGGGGTCCATTAAATAGTTATTCTATTGAAGATATTAAGATGGAAGCTAAAGAAGCTATTGAAAATGGTGTCCGCGAAATCCAACTTACCGCACAGGATACTGCTGCATTCGGTCGGGATACCGGTGAGAAACTGTCAGATTTAATTAAAGAAGTGGCTAATTTAGATGGAGATTTTCGTGTTCGTGTTGGAATGATGCACCCTAAAAACATTTTAAATGATGTTGATGAAATAATCGATGCAATTAAACATCCTAATGTATATGATTTTATTCATTTACCTGTACAGAGTGGTAGTAACAAGGTGCTTGATGATATGAACAGGGGGCACAGTATTGAACAGTACATCGAAATTGTCAATAAATTCAGAAGTGAGATTCCTGATTTAACACTGGCTACAGATATCATTGTGGGCTATCCTACTGAAACTGATGAAGATTTTACCCGGACTGTTGATTTTCTAAACAGTGTCAAACCTAATTTAATTCATCTGTCAAAATATCAGCATAGAAAAGGCGCAATCTCATCTTCTTTAAAAGAGATTCCCCGTGATGTAATGAAAAGCCGTTCAATATTTCTGTCCGAAATTAAGGACAGTATCACCAAGGCTGAAAATGATGAATTATTCAATACCATTCAAAACATACTGGTTGTTGGAAAAGGTTCAAAAGGTGGTTTTATAGGTAAAACCAATTCATATATTCCTGTTATTGTAGATAATGCTATCATTGGTGATTTTATACAGGTTAAAATAATCAAAGTGACCTCCACCTATCTTGTGGGTGAAGTGATTTAGACCTATTTTTTTTATTATTTTATTGTTTTTTTTCTTGATTTCAACATATTTTTTTCTTTAATTTTTTCATTTTTTTTCTCTTATTTTTGTATTAATGAAATCATTTGTTGATAAGTTATAAGTTATTATATAGGTGACTAATAGCTTTTTTTATCAAAACATTTATATACTTGGTTAGACTACCTTTAAATTGGAGGTGAAATAATGGGTGAATTACCAATCGCACCAGTAGGTCGTATTTTAAAAAATGCTGGAGCAGCAAGAGTTAGTGATGAAGCTAAAGTTGCATTAGCCGAAGCATTAGAAGACAAAGGTGACGAAATAGCTAAAAAAGCTGTTAATTTCGCACGTCATACTGGTAGAAAAACTGTAAAAGCTGAAGATGTCAAATTAGCTATCAAATAGGTTTTTTACATTTTTTCTGTATCAATTGACCATTTTTTGGTCAATTTTTTATTTATTTATTTTTTTGGAATCTTCACTCGTTTCTTTTTTTTGATTATCATAGTTTTGTTTTATTGTTTGCTTTCCTGTTGTTTTATGAATATTTTCATCTGGGATCATAATGTTTTAGAAATGTTGTTGCTGGTCTGTGAATATGGTGTTTGGGTGTTGATGTAAAACAAAATATTATGTTTAACACGGGTGTAATTGCAAAACTTTATATAATACTTTGTACATAACATTAACTGTTGTGTTGGACCGGTGGTCTAGGGGTATGATTCCTCTTTGACGTGGAGGAGATCACGAGTTCGAATCTCGTCCGGTCCATATGCCATGGTAGTTCAGTTGGGAGAACGCTAGACTGAAGATCTAGATGTCGCTGGTTCAAGTCCGGCCCATGGCATCTCTTTTTTTTTATTTTCAAAAAAACTGATGGTTAATTTTTTTTTGGTGATGCTGTTTTTGATTTAAAAAAAGTAAATGGTTAATTTACTTTAATGTGATAGGTTTTGGTTTAACCTGTGTGTTTTCTCTCAAATCTTTATATTTTGATACTATATCATATCCTTTGTTTGATGCCACAATATCAGCACCGCCTGTCAGAACCTGATTGGCTATTTTCCAAATGTCAATTCCATCATAAACTTCAATTTTTGTTTTAGGAGCATATTTCTGGAAGATATTGATATCATTCACGATTTCATAAATATGATTAGGTGTTAAAAATCCTGTTGAGGTTTTAATATAATCAACACCGGCCTCTTCGAGTCTCATGACAATGTTTGCTTTCTGTTCATCTTCAAGGATTTTACTTTCAATTATTACTTTTAAAGTTTTATCACCTATTGCTTCCTTAATCTGTCTTGCTTCATCTCCAATTAAATCATAGTTTTCATTGGCGACATGATTTAGGTTTATAACCGTGTCGATTTCATCCGCTCCTTTATCCAATAATGTTATGGCCTGATTTACTTTTGATTCGGTATTATCACAGCCTAATGGATAGGAAACCACACTTCCAACTTTTGTATCACAATCAGATAATACTTCACTAGCTAATGGAACATATGTTGGATTTACTATCACTGAATTAAAGTTTATTTCATGTGCTTCATCCAGGAATTTCTTCATTTCAGCTTCATTTATCATGTTATTTAAGTTTGTGTAGTTGATAAGGCTAGCCAAATCTTTAGAATTTTTAATTTTATACATATTCACAACTCTCATTTTTTTATCACATTAGTGCAGGAATATCTGTCTTTTCAAAGCAGTGATTATCTGCACGAATTTAGGTGAGAACTTTTTTTTAGTGTTCCCATTCCTCTTTGTTATATGACTTTTGGCATATTGTGTTATTTAAACTGCCTCAACTTTATGGAAGCTGAGGATTCTTGCTTCACGGGCTGTATGCTCCAATGAATATAGGATTATCATCCTGTCCTCATCGTCCAGAAGGTTCAGACAATTTCACAATATGTTTTATTTTTTCAACTTGATTGTTGTTGAAAAAGTTTATCAAACTTTGTCAGTGTCATTTATTATTTTAGGTATAGTTAGTATTTAAAGTTCATCAGAGAGCATTTGTCATTTGGTGCAATTCGCCCATGACTCACAGAAGTTATAGTATTCTCGTACATCAGGATAAAAATATCGTCATGTTTATTTTTTGATTATCTTTGAACAGTATGCAGCGAACATCATATGAAGTATTTAATCCGGATAATGAGAATGTCCGGATTTAACGTTTAAAAACTTTGGATTATTATTTACTGTATTTTTTTAGACATGTATGGTCCTTTTTTTACATATCCGAATTTACGATAGTAATTTCTAGATCCTATGCCGCTGATAACTGCAATTTCTTCATATCCTTTATCAACAGCAATATCCTCTGCTTCTTTAAGAAGCCTTTCTCCAAATCCGGTGTGCTGGCCAATTTTAGGATTTTTATCTCCTATCCGAATCATGTTTCCATATACATGAAGTTCGCGGATAAGTGCAGTATTATCTGTGATTTCGGGTCGGAATTTTTTATCTGAAGGTATTCTGAAACGTAAAAATCCTGCTATGCTCTCCTCATTTTTATCTTCTATGGAGATAAATGTTTCTTCACCGCCGCATGCAGTGTAGGTCTCTTTAAATAATTTAAAATCATCTAATGAATAATTTTCATCTGTTTTTTTATGTCCTATTTCACGGCACCTGATGCACTTGCAGCTGACATTATCTTCTTCCAGCTTCTTATAGACAAGCTCTCCAAGATTTGATTTTTGAACACCTGCTTCAATCAAAGTGGAGGGAATATCTCTTTGAATCCTCATTGTTCTAACCCATTTTGGAATAATCTTTTTAACATTGCTGATTAATTCAACTGCTTCATCATCTGTGTATGGACTGTATAATCCTTCCTTCCACATTTTGTACAGTTCACTGCCCTTTGTAACAAGGCATGGATAAATCTTAATCATATCCGGTCTGAAATTATCATTGTTAAATAGTTCCTTAAACATTTTCAAATCATCTTTTTGTCTTACAAACAGTCCGGGCATCATATGCATGGCTACTTTTATTGCACTATCCCTTAAAAGCTGATTGGATTCAATTACATCAGCTATTCTATGGCCTCTTTTTACCTTTTCGTAAATTTCATCAGATAATGTCTGAACTCCTAATTCAACTCTTGTAACTCCAAAATCAAGCATTCTATTAATATGTTCTTTTTTATATTAATCTGGTCTTGTTTCAAATGTCATTCCAACACATCTGATTTTAGAACTCTCATTCACTTTTTGGACATCATCAATAAGCACATAATCGTTGGGAGGATAAGTCTTTAAAACTTCCTTTTCCAGTTCCCTAATCTTTAATTTGTCTATTTCAAACTCAGCATTATTTTCCAGTATTAAACCAAAATCACACATTGCTTTTAAACATTGGGATACGAACCACTCCTGATAACATAAATCCTTGGAGGGGAAAGTTCCACCCATTATTATCAGTTCAACCTTGTCGACGGGATGACCGATTGTTTTAAGCTGTGATAATCTGTTGAAACATTGAACATAGGGGTGATAATTAAACATTCTTCCTCTTAATGCTGCAGGTTCTTCACCGGTGTAACTTGGGGGAGCAATATCGCTTTCAGGACAGTATAAGCACCTTCCATGAGGACATTTATGGGGATGACACATTACAGCTACTATCGCAACGCCAGATCTTGTTCTTGTGGGCTTTTTCTTCAGTATGTCTGATACAATCTCTTTTTCTTCATCGCTGGCATATCCGAGGATGTCTGCATTACTCATAAATCTGGATAATTTTAAATCACGACACAGCTGTCTTTTTTGAACTTCCAGCTCTCGCCTGGAGGTTATTTTTCCTTTTATTATGTTATCTATGATAATACGATATGCTTTTTTCATTGTTTCCACCTATGTGCTAATCTAATAGTTAGTTTTATATATTAGTTTATTTAACTATAAATTATTCTATTGGATTGTGCAATGCACTACAACTTCGTTGGGTTGTGGATGGATTGTACTTAAATTAATTATTAAGAGGCGATAAAATGCGTGCAAAAAAATTATTTGGTGCTACTGTATTAGATAAAAGAGTAAAGGAAATAGGTAGAATTGAAGATATTGAAGTTGAAATTGAAAGTGGCAGTATTTCTTCTATTGTTGTTTCATTGAAAAAAGGACTTTTCTCTAATGATGTAATTGAAATTGATTTTGATAATATTGCTACCGTCGGTGACTATGTTCTTCTAAATACTGAAATTGGCACAGAAAAAGAAGAAGAGAAAGAGGAAAAAGAATCCAAAGAAGTCACCATCGAAGTTGAAGACGAAGATGAATAGGTAATAATCATGGCATTGGATGCTCGTGATAAAGAAATCAAAATTAATAGTCATGTTGGCTATGTTGATACAGGCACCATTGGTGAGGTTATCGACATAAAAACTGAATATGAAATTGATTGGGTCAAAATAGATAAAACTGATTTATGGTACAGGTCAAAACTGGTTGAAGTTTTAGACAAAAAGGACATAAAGGAAAAATTCACACCTCTTAAAGATGATGATGTGGATGTTGAATCTATGAAAGACAATGCATTCAAATTTGAAAATATGGATGCTATCAGTGGAGGTGCAGAAGGAGGAGGGTGAGCAACCCTTCAACTGCTGTCTGCAAATTTTTTTATTTTTTCGGATAATTTTTCACCGATACCGTCAATTTTCTGCAGTTCTTTTTCACTGACGGATTTTAAATCATTACCAAAGATTTTAACAATATTTCTGGCTCTTTTTCTGCCCAGTCTTTTAACACCAACGACAAGGGGAATAATATCTTTTTTTACTCCGTAATATAATCTTGCGGATAAATAATCGTATTCTTTTAGATTGGAATACATACCAAGGATTTCTGAAGTATTTTTAGCAAAACGCACAAGTTTTGATGCATCATAAGCTGTTCTTCTGGTGGATGCTGAATATACACTGTATCTGTTTTCAATTTCAAATTCATCACGTTCATTTATCCATTCAATCAATGATACTGTTGTAGCCTCACTGTTGCCAATATCAACAGCAAAAAGCCCCAATTCTGACATTTTTTCACGAACAGGCTCCTTGCTTTTTCGACCCTTAAATGAAATCAACGGCAAATCAGGTGTCTGGGATAGAGCATATATGAATTCGGGAATATTCAATCCCTCTGAAGAAGAAATATACTCCTTAATTTTGACTGCTGTTTTAACGGCATAATTTGATTTAGCTATTAAATTACCAAATTCAGTTGTTTTAAGCCCTTCAGGTGTTGCTCTTATAATTCCATTCTGAAGCAGGAACTGAATTGCATTTTCAAGTTCCCATTTTAAACTGTCCGATGCAAACAATGCCATTGAAGGATTATTTGCCATTTGATATCCGTACAAAGTTTTTTCAAAAAATTCAACCAGTTCATCAATATTTTTAGACAATGTAGATGCAATTTGTGCTATAATCTGTTTGTATACTGCATCCTTATTGTCAATCAGTTTCGAATTTGTCAGTTCAATTTCCCCGTTGACATAGTAGTCTTCAAGATTCATAGCTTCATCGGGAGTTTTGGCAACGAGATATGAATATCCCACATCATCATACTGCGGTCTTCCGGCACGTCCAGACATCTGTTCATAATCAAAAACAGGAATAGGCTGAGGACCATTGTTTGTCCAGCGCGTATGATCTCTGATAACAACAGTTTTTGAGGGTAAATTAACTCCATACATTAAACTTGGTGTTGCTGTTATCATTAAAATGTTACCTTTTCTGAACTCATCTTCAATAATTTCTTTTTGCTCACTGAAAAGTCCTGCATGATGGAAACAAACACCTTTTTCAGCAGCTTCCGCCAGTTTAATACATGTTGTTGTTGGAAGCGAACCCTTATTTTTCGGGACTTCAAGTATTTTATCTGCAACTTCCTTGAATTTTTCTCTCTGCTTTACATTTAATTTTTTATTAATCTTTTTGGAAACATATGTGGCCAAACTTTCTGTAAAACGCCGGGTAGATACAAATGACAATGCCTGCGACTTGTCTTTAATGGATTTTTCAAGAATTTTAACAATAACGTCATTTTTGTTTTTTGTATTAAACATTTCCGCATCTAAAACTTCTTTATTTAATGGTACTGGACGATAATCATGTTCAATGCAGGTTCCCTCTAACCATCCTTCAATCTCATCGACATTGCGAAGTGTGGCTGAAAGAGCAATTATTTTCATACTGGGTTTGATGATTTTAGCTCTTGTAATAGCTGATTCCAATGTCGGACCACGGGTATATTCTCCAATCATGTGAAACTCGTCAATGATTAATGTATCCACATCACGAAGCACGTCCCATGAAAATCTTGTAAGAACATCAAAGGACTCGAAAACCATAACTGATAAATCCGAAGTTGAGGGATGTTTTCCCACACTGATTCCATGCTCCTCAAATTTCTTAAACTCTTTTACCTTTTCATTTTGTATCGATAAAAGGGGAGCTATGTAAACTGCTTTTCCTTTGTTTAATATGGTTTTAAGTGCAGGCAATACTCCTAAAACTGTTTTACCACTGGCTGTGGGTATGCAAATTATATAATTTTCATTGTCATCCAAATAACCGGATTTAATTACTTCCTTCTGGGCAGGATTGAACTCTTTAATGTACGGGTATGCACTGTTAATAATTTTTTTAATATTATCGTCTAAATTTTCCATTTTAATCACATTAAACTTTGTTTTTCATTTACTTAAATCTATTTGCACACTCTCATTTCCTGTGTGTTTTATCAAACAGTAATGTAACTGTGTTATATTTTAATAATGTCTTGCAACAAAGATTACCCATAACATTTT
>CADBPS010000058.1 GCA_902796575.1 uncultured Methanobrevibacter sp.
CATTTGATTTAAAATAGCCCACCCATTTTTGCAAAATTCATCTACCACTTCAGAGAAGCGGTAGTATTCTTTTGCATCATAAGATAAAAGAATTAAATCCTCCGATAGTATCTTCTTCGGAACCATACATTGATCCACTTTTATCCAACAAAAATACAATATCTATTATTTCTGAATCTGGTTTAGTATTCACAATATCATCCCCGTTAATATGTTGTGTACAAATTGTACTTAAATGTAAGTACAAACTTTTTGATAACTTCAAAATATTTCAAAAAGAAACCTTTCCACCACGACAGTTGCTTCAAGTTTCATAAAAAAAAGTTCATAAGCACATCTTATACACAAGGATATCATATAAACAAAATCAATTAAAATAAATTGCAATATTGAATATAGTATCAATTAAAGATAATACATTTGTAAAATAACAGCAATAACATATTTTTAGCCTAAAAACAATTATAATCACTAATAAATACATAACTTATCAGCAATTTAATCATTATTTCATTAAAAAAAAAATCCAAAATTATCTAAAGTTTTAACTTTGAGTGAAAAATATTAAAATAAAAGAAACTATACATTATATTAATGGATACAGGAATGAAGGACTTCGTTGCACTGTCCGATTTAGTGTCATTAATGAACATGAGTTCCGGATTCATATCGATACTAATGTCAATAAATCATAATTTTAGCCTTGCAGCAGTACTAATGATATTTTCACTAATATTTGATTCAATTGACGGATGGGTTGCACGAAAAAGAAACAGAAATGACAAATATGGCTTTGGTAAAAATATCGATTCCCTGTCAGATATAATTTCATTTGGAGCTGCACCGGCAATATTCTTATACACATACACCACTGCAAATAACAGTGGAATTACTCTGGTAACAAGTATTGTTTCATTATTTATTGTAATCTGCGGTGTATTGAGATTAACTAGATATAATGTAATATCCGATAAAGTAGATGGATTTATCGGATTCCCAATTCCAGGAATTGCAATTATAATATCCTCATTCTACTTAAGCGGACTGTTCAATATTTATTTTGCTTTAATAATAGCTGTTGTTGTGTCAATAGCTATGATTTGCGATAAATCATATAAGAAGTTCAACAACAGATATTTGTTAGCATTAAATGGAATATGCTTAGCTTTAATGATTTTCCAAATACCACTTAACCTTTACAATGTTAATATACCCTCAGTAATTGTGTTTTTAACATCAATAGGTTATTTACTGATTAATTTAGTTGATTGAAATGAAAAAAAGATATATTGCATTAATAATTTTGATTGCAGTGGCAATTGCATTCACACTATATTTCTATGATTACTACCACACAACAGACACAGGCACTCATTACAGCAATGTAACTGTTAAAAATACAACAAATGGAATTCTACTTGACGGACCAGGATGTGAAACAGCATTAATATTCTATCCTGGAGCAAAAATTGAATACACCTCCTATTTAGCCTTGTTAAGTGAAATATCATCACAGGGCGTTGACTGTTATCTTGTGGAAATGCCATTAAACCTTGCAGTATTTGGAGCAGATAGGGCAGACCCTATAATTGAAAATACAAATTACAGTCACTATATCATATCAGGTCATTCAGTTGGAGGATCAATGGCTGCTAAATACGCAAGCAATAATGATAAAATTGAAGGATTAGTCTTACTGGCAGCATACCCTTCCGATGAAGTAAAAATTCCAACATTATCAGTTTACGGATCAAAAGACAAAATTTTGAATCAAAAAACATATAACGATTCCAAAAAATTGATAAATAATACAATTGAAGAACATATAATATCCGGAGGAAATCATGCTCAATTTGGAAATTACGGTAAACAAAAGGATGACGGCACAGCCAGCATAACTTCATCCGTCCAGCAAAATGAAACAGCCCATATAATAGTGAATTTCATTAACAGAATAAAGTGAAACTTTCATTATTTGTTATCATTTCGAAAATCATTTCAAATATCAATACAACTTTTATGTATAATCCGTTTAAATTTACAATATCAATAAGATATTGATAGTATGAAAAGTACTATAGAAATCAATGTTACTATCTTTTAGATGAGTTTCCTATTAAGAAAATTCATAAATGCATCTAATAACTTCCAACATCATTTCTAGTGGAAGTGTTTTTTTAAGCGATATTTTGTTTCATATGTGAAATAGGATTAATCAAAAATCAGATGATTATTCAAATGCAGGTATGCAAACAACAGAATTACTATATACATATTAATGATGTTAATACATAATATAAACTATGAATGTAGTAAGCGAAGTAAAAGAAGCATATGTTGAAAATAAAAAAATATTTGCTATAGTAATAGGACTTTTTGTACTTGGAATTATAATTTCATTTATTATAGCAGATGATATAGCAGGATTTCTAATGCCAATACTAAAAGAAGCATTAGGAGGAGACGATATCAGTATCAATGCATTTGACATAATGTTTCACAATGAATTAAGTGCACTCACAATAGTAGGTGGATCAATCGTTTTTGGGATATATGCACTACTTGCAAGCTTTGTAAATGGATTTGCAATCGGATTTCTTGCAGGATACACAATAAAATCAACATCCACATTACTGCTGTTCCTAACTTTAATCGTGCCACACGGTATTTTTGAAATACCTGCACTGTTAAGCAGTTGTGTAAGCGGAATATTGTTATTCCTTTTTATATTCAGAGTATTAAAAGACAAATATAATGGAATGACATTAAAAGAAGGATATTACAATCATCAAAAAACAATAAAACATATGGTAGTTCTGTTAATTGTTTCAGTGATACTGTTTATGATAGCTGCATTAATTGAAGGATATATAACACCATATCTTGGAAATATAGTTGGTCAACAGCTGGGAATTCAGCATTTAGTATAATGATTCAAACGGGATTATTAAAAAAAATCTAGCTATTTTAAATTATTTCTCTTTAAAATTAACCAGATTCACCATAAAGTGCAATAAAAAATTATTTTAAATGTATAAACAGAATAGGCTATTTTTACCAAAGACAATAATCAAAACAGTAAATCGAAATGATAATGTTATATTAACCAGATAAAACAAACACACTATAAAAGGTAAAGAAGTGAATAATTATGGAAAAAACTTATATTTTCGGACATAAAAGTCCAGATACAGATACAATTACATCAAGCTTGGTAATGTGTGAATTGGAAAAGCAACTTGGAAATGAAAATGCTGTTGCCTGTAAATTAGGCAATATCAATAAAGAAACAGAATATGTTTTAAATTACTTAAAAATCAATGAACCAGAATTAATTGAGTCATTAGATGATGAAAGCAATGTTATTTTAGTTGATCATAACAGTCCATCAGAATCAATTGACAATCTGGAAAAGCTCAACATTAAAAAGATTGTTGATCATCACAAAATTGCAATTGAAACATCATATCCCTTATTCTACAGGGCAGAACCAGTCGGATGTACACAAACAATATTATTCAAATTATTCAATGAAAACAATATTGAAATTAATGAAAAAATCGCAACATTAATGCTTTCAGCCATTATATCCGATACTCTTCTTTTAAAATCTCCAACCACAACACAGGATGATAAAGATGCAGTTGCAAAATTGGCTGAAATATCAGGGGTTGATTATGAAAAATATGGTTTGGAAATGCTGAAAGCAGGAACTGATTTGTCCGGTTTTTCAATTGATGAAATATTATCCCTTGATGCGAAGCAAATTGATTTTAAAAATGTTAAATCAATTGTAAATCAGGTTAATACAGCAAGCATCAGTGATGTTTTGGAAATGAAGGATGAACTGGAAAAAGGTATTGAGAAAATAATTGAAGAAGAAGACCTTGATTTGTTCATGCTTTTAATAACCGATATTGTAAACAGCAATTCACAGGTTATTGTACTTGGAAAAGAGGCAGATCTTGTTGAAAAAGCTTATGGTGTGGAACTTGAAGATAATACTGCTCTTCTTGAAGGTGTAGTTTCACGTAAAAAACAAGTTGTACCTATAATGACTAAAAATGCATAGATTTGATTTTAAACCTTTTTAAACAGTATTATGATGCAATAATACTTCACGGTATTCAAAAAAACACCAATTGCATCATATCAAAGAAATAGTAATCTGCTGAAATAGACTTTTAGCAGACACATCATCATTTATCTGACAGATGCAGATTTATAAATAGTTAAATACTACCATATATCATTAATAAATTAAAACAATTTATCAAATATGTCCTCTACTTTTTTGTAGAAAACCAGATAATTTAAAAGTTTTTGCGGTGCATGGACAACACTTATTGCCGATTTTAAAGGTAAGAATATCTTTTCAGCACCATTTTCCATTGCAATTCTTAAAACTTCCGGTAAATTAGTAATATCTTCCTGATCTGAGTTGCCCAATATACATACTCCAGACCCAATTGGTGTATTTCTATTCAAGCTTTCTAATGCAACAAGAAACGAAATATTAAATTGAACAGTTGAATCATTACCTATTAAATTATCAAGCATAACATTAAATTCATTGCTGTCAAAATCATCCAGATATCTTTCAACACACTCTTCAATGTCATGAGGTTTTACAGTTAACTGGCTTGAAGGAGAAACACTTACCTTATAAATATTTAATTCGTTATTAATTGATGGTGCAACAGTTAACACTTCACCAACATCCATTTTAGAATTGAAAATATCAACATCTTCCTCAACAGCGTTACCCTCAGCAATTGGATATTTTTTAATCAAATCAATGATTTCATTATTTTGCTTTATTAAAATCTTATTTTGAGATATTATTTTTTTGTTTTGTTCAATAAACTTGTTTAATTTATCTTCCATAAAATATCACCTATGAAATTCAATTGAATTAGCAGATTGTTTTAGCACATTTTGATTATTACCCATCAGAACAAATTCGTAATCTCCCTCGTCACGAATTACTAAATAAACATCCCTGTTAACATTTTGATAAACATTCAAACTGCCTTCCTTGCCTACTAAATTAAAATTCGATGGTATATCAAATGATGATACTGATGTAAATTCAATGAAATAAAATTCCTTGGAGTATAATCCAATGTTTTTATAGCTGGCAAATTCACCATTCTCATCCATATAAGGAACGCCATCATCAACAAAATTTGAACCGTAAGGAACAGAAATAGAGAATTTACCAAAATTCTGAGATTGAAGAGGAGTGTTAAAGACAAATGCATATGCAACTAATATAACAACCACAATGCAGACAATAGCTGAAATCTTTATTAATTTTTTATTGTCGCGGACAAAATTCCTTTTAGGTTTTTGCAGAACCTGAGTTTTATCATTCAATGGTGCACCGCACTTTCGGCAAAATTTAGCCTCATCAGTATTTAATTTCCTACATTTGGAACAAATCAACAAAATAACACCCCGTTTGAAGCTGCACCTGAAAAACAATAAGTAAAATCAATGCAGGATATTTAAAATTAATGAAAGTTACCTGAAAATTTAGTCAGATAACACTCCAAAATACAAATAAAGAAAATTATACTTTATTTTTTGAAATTAACTTTCTAGCTGCTTTTAAATCAGTATTATAAATATGGCCTGATGTAGAATGATAATGTATGCCACCGAAGTTTAATTTCTCACCAAGCAGTTCCTTATTGAGTTCTTCCTTCATTTTAATACCAATATATGCTATGAAAAACATATTGGAGTAAAATGCTCCAAAAATATCATTGCTTCTGAATATGCAATGGATAGTCAGCTCATTATCCCTTACTATACATTGTAAAAACTGCAAACATGGAATATCTTCTCTGTCTGCATCAAGTTTTGGATCATAAGTTACTGCAACAGCCCGGTTACTTCCGGTTGCATGTAAAATCCTTTTTTTCATGACATCAAACTGATTTATATCAAAATGTGCAAGTATACGATTCGGGTATGTATAAACAAATCCCTGGTCAGAACTGTCTTCAAATGACTTAACATATTCATATAGGGCATCACCCTTAATAGGACACTCTTCAATGTCAAATTTACCTGCTTTAATATCATTCAGCATCATATCACATGTCATATGCTGATATTTAGCTTTGAATTTTAAGTCAAGAGGGTCATCAATAAGATAGTAATTCCCCAAACTTTCAACTAAATGATGATTACTGTCTTTATAAGTTTCTTTTCCCTGTTTTAATATTTTATCAACAAACTTTAGATAACACTGGTTAATACTCAACATTTTTAACAATCCTTCTAATTAAGCATAGGTATGTTTTTGAGACTATAAAAATTTAGTGATTATATAAAGATTCCACTAAAATTACAAATTAAAATATGTTCTTAATATTATCACAATTAACAGCCACAACATAATGCATTTACAATACCTCCAATTAAATCAGGCAATATTCATGAAGATATTAATTATAATGAATTATTTAATCTTTAAATAAATTAACGTCATATCATCAAATTGTTCCTGTTTTCCTATAAAATTATTAATATCATTTAACAGAGGAATTATTGGTTCATCATTACTTTTAAAGTTGTTAAAAAAGTCTAAAAGCCTATCTTCACCATAGCATTCATCATTGCCATCTGTGGCATCAGTGATTCCATCAGTATATAATATCAATTCATCCGATAATGTTATTTCCTCATTTTTATATTCGAAGTCTTCAAGAATAGCTATAATAATTCCAGGATAAATATCCAAATATTTAAATTTATTATTTTCCTTTATTAATGGAAGAGTATGTCCTGCATTGGAGAATATTAATTTTTTAGTATTTTTATTATAAATACCAAGCCATAATGAAACAAACATTGCCTCAGAATTATTCTCATATAATTGATTGTTTATTAAATATAAGACTTTTGAAGGGTTCCTTCGTGGTTAAGGATTTGTTTTATCATAACCTGAGTAATCATCGCAAGTAATGCTGCCGGAACACCTTTATCTGATACATCACCGATTACAATAGCTAAATTATCATCATCCAATCCATAATAATCAAAAAAATCTCCTCCAACTTCCTTTGCTGGATGGGAATAACCAGTGATATAATATCCAATTTAGTTAATTTAGTCATGGACTTTGTTTATCTAAAATTCTTTAATATGAATATTGCCGGTGCTGGTCTTGCTACATTAACCGGACAGATTTTAGCATCAATATTTATTACATATTACTTTTTTAGTGATAAACGTACTATCAAATTATTGTCAATTTCAAAAATTAAATTTAAACGATTTATTGCATACTTTAAAGATATTGTTATTTCAGGTTTTCCTCCAGCTTCAATACAGCTTTTCATAACCTTAAAATTATTCATTATTAACTACATGGTTCAAATTGTAATGGGTGGTGTAGGACTTGTGGCATTTAGTGTATGTGATAATTCTTCATTTTTAATTTATATGTTTGCAATTGGAATAAGCCAGACAATGTCTCCAATAGTATCTGTATATTATCAGGAAGAGGATTATAATGGCGTCAAATATACAATAAAACGTGCAATAAAATTAGGTGTTATTTCAGGGGGCATCTTAATGGCAATATTTATAATTTATCCTCAATCATTATTGTTCCTCTTTAACATTACTAATCCATCAGATATTCCTATTGTAACTGAATCAATAAGATTATTTTCATTAAGTTTCATAGGACTAGTCACATGTTTCATAATGACATATTATGCAGAAGCTATTGAAAGGGAAAAATATTCAATATGGATTGCCTTTATTGAAGGTTTAGTTGTTCCTGTGGGAGGATCACTATTGCTCGTTCCTTTAATAGGATTTAATGGTATTTGGATTGCATTTTTAATTGCCGAGATTTCTACAATACTATTTATGTTTATCTACTCCAAATATATTGAAAGAAAAAGTAACGGAGAATATTCCGGTTTCTTTTTACTTAAAAAACAGGATAAAGTAAATGTACTTGATTTATCAGTAAATGCTAACATAAATGAAATCGCAGATTTGGCTTCACAGGTTCTAGATTATCTAAAATCAATGAAAGTTTCTGATTTAACTTCAGTAAAAGTATCTTTAGCTATTGAAGAAATGCTGGTAAATATTGTTAACACTAATAGCGATGTTGAAACAATAGACATTTTAATTAAAATTCAAAGTGAGCAAATTTTAATTTCCATTAAAGATCGGGGTGTTGAATTTAACCCTACTGCTGAAAGAGAGGGATGTGAGTATGACCATATTAAAATTTTAATGAGTATTGCAGATAAAATTGATTATGCACGAGTATTGGGATTGAATAGTACTGTAATTACAATCAAAAGTTTCTAGTACCCATTAAAATGATTTAAAAATTAAATATTAGAATTCACTTGCATAATATTTCATCCCCAACAGTAGCATATACTGTTAAAACATCCACATTGATACCATCACCATTATCACAAACATTATCAGTATTTATATCACTAATTTAACGATTTACCATATAATTTGCGAAAGCAATAAGCTGGACATTAAGATACAGCTGAATCAAATAGTAAATAGTTAAAAAATAAGATCATATCCCATAAAAATATAGAAAACATCAAAAAAAATATATAATGCCAAAAATAAGCTAAAAAAAGAAAAAAATAGAAGCGAATTAAGCTTCTATTGTAATTGTATTTGAAGTTGTAGCACCCTGAGATGTGGATGTTATGATATATTCTCCTGATGGAAGTGCAATATTTAATTTTGCAGTACCATTGACATCTGTATCTCTTGAATAAAGCACACCGTTGATGTTGAATTTAACAGTTTGTGAAGCTAATGGATTTCCTTGTCCATCTAAAACTTTAGCAGTGAAAACAGAACCGTCACGATATTTCATGACTAAATCTTCTGTTACTAAAGTTGGTTTTACACAGATATTATTAGCTACAGTACAGTTGTTATATGTTGTACTTACGGTGTAGTTTCCGGCAGGCAGGTTGATGTTAAGAGATGCATATCCTGTTTCGTTGGTGGTACGGGTGTATTTTACACCGTTAATGTTGAATGTGACTTTTTCACCTGCTCCAACAGGATTTCCAGTTTCATCAAGTGCCTGTACAGTGAATTTTGTTCCGTTTTTATAGTACAATTCAAGATCAGTTGAGTTGACTGTAGGAAGTACTGTTATAGTGTTTGAACAGGATTCGTTGGTTTCGAGATTGCGTGCAGTTATAATGAATTCACCAGGTGGTAAATTAATGTTTAACTTAACAAGACCTTCGTCTCCAACGACTTTACGTGTGTAGAATACACCATTAATATTGAATTCAACTGAACTGCCTTCTTTAAGATAGGTTCCATTAGCATCTTTAGCAGTTACATAGTATTGTGTTCCGTTACGGAATATTTTAACTAAGTCAGTACCATTAATTGTGCTTAATACAGTTATTGTTCTGTTTAATGTTATATTATCAGCAGTTACTGTTACATTGTATTCGCCGGAAGGTAAACCAATGCTCACAGCTATTGTTCCGTTTTCATTTGTGTATTTTGTGTAATTTCTGCCGTTAAGTATGACCTGAACAGTTTTGTTTACTAATGGTCTTCCTTTACCGTCTGTTACGTTGATAATGAATTTATCTGGTGTTGAATAATATTTGGTCAAGTTTTCAGCTGTTACAATTATATCATCTAAAACTGTAATGTTGAATTCTTCCATTTTTGATGCGTATTTGTCATCACCAGGATAAATAACACTGATATTGTGGTCTTCTTTGGATAGTGGTGGAATTTCTAAAACAGCAGAACCGTTAACAAGTTCTTTAGTATCAGCTATTTCACCGTCAACCATTACAGTAACGTTGCCTGTAGCATCTTCAGGCAATTCGACTGGAATTTCAGTAGTTTCACTTTCATAGAATTCAGGAACAGTTACATTGAAATCTTCATCAACTTTAACAGGTACATCTGATGTCTGATTAATTGTTGCATATTTTTCATCACCAGGATAAATAACACTGATGTTGTGGTGGCCAGCTTCCAGTTCTGGAATTTCTAAAATAGCTGAACCGTTTACAAGCTCTTGGATGTCTACTACTTCACCATCAACAATAACGCTGACATTACCGGTAGCATCTTCAGGTAAATCAATAGGAATTTCAGTAGTTTCGTTTTCAAGGATTTCCGGAAGAGTTATGTTAGCACCAGTATCAACTTTAGCTATTGTATCGAAGGTTTTGTTGAATGCATTGTGTTCATCATTTCCAGGATATGAAATTGTAATATTGTGTTGGCCTGCTTCTAGTTCAGGAATTTCTAAAACTGCAGAACCGTTGGCAAGTTCTTTAGTGTCAACAACTTCACCATCAACTATAACGCTTACGTTTCCAGTTGCATCTTCAGGTAAGTCAATAGGAACTTCAGTTGTTTCATTTGCAACAATTTCTGGAAGAGTTATATCAATAACAGAAAAACTTGTGGAAGCAATAGAAATAGGACTGTCCGGACCAAACTGACCTATGACAGTAACATTATATGTACCGACAGGCAATACATCTAAAGCAGAGGATCCCGTACCGTTTCTAACAGTTACATCGTAATTTTTACCGTTGACTTTAGCAATATATGCTCCATCAACACCTGCATTAACATATACTACAGCAGAATCAGAACAGAATACATCATCTGCTTCAGCATCGATATTAATATCCCCATCAACAATAATATTTACACCGGTAAGAATAGGTGATTTGACATTGGTAATAGTAGCATTATCTCCAGTAACCATAACGGCAACACCTGCATGTTCAATTAAATTAACATTATTGATAACAGCATCGTCACCGATTACTTCAATAGCTGGTTCACTGACATGTTCTGCAACCAAGTTGTTGATTTGTATATTATCACCAACAGCAGTAATCGGAGTACCATTAACATCTTTAACAGACATATTTTCTAAAACAACACCATCAGAGATTATATTGAAAATATTTTTAGCAGTGTTGTTACCGCTAATGTAAGATCCGTTAAGAGCAATAGTAATAGGTTTATCAATAACAATACCCTCGATTAACTGTTCATCATCCGGATTATAGGTATAATTATTGTTTAAGACTAATGTTTCATTAGCTTTTGTACCTCTAATTAAGTTTTGTAATTCAGTAAAACCGTTATGATTAGATACGCCGAATACAAGTTCGGATAATTCTTGATTATCTACTTTTGCTGTAACAACAACATTTTGGTCAGAAGAAGTAGGATAAAGTTTACCATAAACATCCATGAATTCACCTTCAACTTCAGCATTATTTGAGGTTACATTATAAGTTACCTGACGTATTGGTAAATCTACACGTTCTTCACTACCATTTCTAACGAAGTAAACATCCAATACTCCATTCCATTCACCATCAACAAGAGAATCATAGACTTTATTCCATCTGACATTCAAATATGGGACATCAACATTAGGATCATTTTCACCATACCAGTTGTCAGAAATGTTTTTAACAGCAGAAGAGGATTCGAATTTTATTTGTGAATTGCCGATAAATGCATTGTTATTTATATTGGCATACTGATCAGCTGCTCTCAACCATATAATCGGAACATCATAATTATCCTCAAAATTACAATTTGTTACATTACCATTATTATAAAAGTAAACTGCACCACCCTCACCATTAGGGCCAGTTGCCTGGTTGTCAGTAAAATTACAATTTATCACACTACCGGATTCATTAAAGTAAATTGCTCCACCTGTTTCAGCGCTATTGTTTTTAAAAAAGGCGTTTTCAATAGATCCTGATTTAGCAGCTATTGCACCACCCTGAATAGCATGATTATCAGTGAATTTTCCGTTAAATACTACATTTTCCATGCTTTCGAAGAAATTGACTCCACCACCATATGAAGCTTTGTTATTGATGAAATTGCCGTTAAATGTAATGTTGTATGGAGTCTGTCTGTAGTTTACTGCCCCACCATGTTTAACAGCAGTGTTGTTAATGAAATCACAAGCAAAAAAACAATTGCTAGACACGCCAGTGAAAGTTATCGCTCCACCATTACCACTGTCATCATCAGAACTTACTCCCAAAGCAGAGTTATTGATGAAAGATCCTGTGAAGTTATTGTCATCTGTAGCTCCAAAGAAAACAATTGCACCTCCGGATGAATTAGCTACATTAAATCTGAAATCACTGTTGAATCTATTATTGTTTGTTTTGTTATAGAAGAAGATTGCTCCACCATTAACTGCATAGTTGGCTGTGAAAATACCTTCAAATTGATTGTTTTCAGCAAGACGGCGGAAAAATATTGCTCCACCACTGGCCTCTTTTGCCCTATTATTATAAAATTCAGCAGAAATTATATTATTGGTTGCTTTAGCTTGGAAACATATTGCTCCACCAATTCTTTCAGCCTCATTACCCTCAAAATAACCATCAATTATAACATTATCAGTTTCATTGTTAAAAAATATTGCACCACCCCGATATGCACTATTATTAACGAATGTGGAATTGATTTTACAATTAGAAACAGAATTCATAATATAAATCGCACCACCATTTTCGATTGCAGTATTGGCTGTGAAATTACAGTTTAAAACATTAACATCGGTACCAATTATAAACAATGCTCCTCCACTGCCTATTGCAGTATTGTTGATAAATTCACAATTTTCAATAGTACCAGTACCACTCCACCATATCACAGCGCCATCACCTCCAACATTTCCATCACCAAATGTTCTGGCATTTACAAATGTAATGTTGCTTAAAATAACATTAGTTGATGTAATATTGAATATTCTTGCAGAATTTAAAGCATCAATTGTGAATCCTTTTCCATCTAAAGTTATTGCCTTAGTAATATTTATCCCCAAAATATAATCATTATCTGTTGTTGAATCAAATGAATAATTTCTATCCAGGGTGACTGTAGAATTTTCATCAGCATTTTCAATTAAATCATTTAAATCGGTAAAAGTACCTGCAGAATCATTTGACAATATTTCAGATTCTCCACTAGATACTACTTGATTTTCAACTGCATTCATCGATGCAGCATCAACTACTTCAACACTATCATCTAGTGTTAAAACATCATCTTGACTAATACTATCACTTGTAGCACTTGCAGCACCTATGATTAAAAACACTGAAAGTACTGATAGTATTAGAGTTATTTTCTTTATTTTATATTTATTCATGAACAAACCTCTATTTTTTATAGATTTACATAAAATACAGCAGCTGTGAATTTTAATTCATTTCTCATGATTTGTCAAACAAAAAAAAATAAGTTCTTTATCTGAAAAAAACACAATATATAAAGTCACACAACGCCTAGCCATATATTTATAGTACAAACATTATAATAGTTGTGATGACTGTCAAGAAGTTAGGTCTTAGTATATAATCTGTGTTTATTTCTTTAAAATTTTTGATTTTATTCGATTTATAAAAATTTCTTCCGTAGGATTTATATATGACTCATATTTTCACTAGCATATGTTTCTATTTTCTTCGATTTAGAAAATTTTTTCTCCAAGTAAAATGTTTTATTTTCAATTATTCAAACTTATTCTTACTTAATGTTACTATAATTATTATATATTTTGTTATATTAAAAATTGGCGGTAATTAATTATATATTTGTGGAAAGACATAGTATAATTTATGAAAAACGAAAACTACGACTTTCCATATTGTGCTTTGGTTGATGGACAATATATATTTTACTATGTGAATTTTCCTAAAATGTTGAAAAAAAAGGAAAATCTTAAAAACAGAGTCTGATTCTGTTAAGAATTCTACCCAAACATATTTTCTTTTCGAGGATATTGC
>CADBPS010000059.1 GCA_902796575.1 uncultured Methanobrevibacter sp.
GCCATTGTCTGGTCGATTAATATATTCCTATCTGCTAAGTACAATATTTTCTTTTTAGTATTAGATTTTCTTAATCTATAAGCTATTTGAAATGCTGTGAAGGTTTTTCCGGTTCCGGTTGCCATTACTAATAATATTCTATTTTTGCCATTTGCAATAGCTTCAATTGTTCTATTAATTGCAATCCTTTGATAATAACGAGGGATTTTAGGATGTTGGCCACTTCCAATATGGTAAGGTTCATTAATTATGTCTTCAACTTCATCAGAGATTTGTTTTTCATTAATCATCCTATTCCATAGATCTTCAGGAGATGGAAATTCTTCTAAATAAATTTCTCTTTCTTTTCCAGTTATCATATCATGTTCTAAAAATCCGCTACCATTGGAACTGTATACAAAAGGAACATCTAAAATTTCTGCATAATGAATTCCTTGTTGCATGCCATCGCCGACAGCATGTTTTTGATCTTTAGCTTCAACAATGGCTAAAGGCAAATTGGGTTTATATGAAAGAAGATAATCCGCTCTTTTTCTTGCAGCTCTTTTAGCTTTTATGCCTCTGATTATCATTTGACCATCAGTGAATGAATATTCAAAACGAATTTGGGTTTTGTCCCATCCGGCATTTTCAATTGAAGGCGTAATGAATTGATATTTAACATCTTCTTCAGAATAATTAGTATAACTCATTATTGACACAACATTATAATTTGATTGATATAGTTATTTTATTTTTTGATAAAATAAACTTTTTTATGTAAAAGCAATATTGACCGTAGAATGCAATAAATTAACATTTAATCAATGATTACATATCAATATAAAACAAATCTATTAGGAATATTTATAATTTATTATCCAAAAGATATTGATACTATCAACAATCTCCAAGATAAAGATTATATCATCTTATTAAATTTAAGACAGTACTTAAACATCAAATATAATTATCATTTACATTAAATACCAAGAATATATCAAATGCAAACTTATATTATCCAATGACAAATATTGACGCTATTCGCTTCTTCCACTTATGCCCAATTCAAAAACATACCTATGTAATGTATTATGGACATACACCACCTTGATAATAAAATATTATTAAGAAGTGGTATAAATGGGAAAAAAGATAAAATCAATACTCTAGTATTAATCATATTTATCATTGCACTTGTTGGAATTGCACTCTATATGTATAATGGCAACCAACAATCAACCCAAATTAAAATTATGAATAATGAATCTATTGAAGAAAATGGAACTTTAAATGTTAAACTTTCATTGTTAAATGACACAGGCATTGAAAATAAAAAAATAAACATTGTTATTCTTGATAAAAACAATAAAGAAGTCTTAAAGAAAACTGTCATAACAAATTCAATGGGAGAATCAAGTGTTAATTTAAACAATGTTTTTAAAGGAGAATATACTGTTAATATTATTTTTGAAGGAGATGAAAATTACTTACCCAATACCGCATCTCAGGAAATAAAAATCATTGATAAAAAGGTAGCAGAAACAACTTCAGAATCGACCCAATCCACAGAATCAACACAAGTGAATGAAGCGAATACTAATGATTATGGACTCCAGCATGATGTCGATGAATGGGAATATACTGGTGGAGAAGGCAACGCTGAATATTACACTACAGGAAGTGGCGACAGGTTAGTGCTGTATGATGACGGAGTGTATGAATATTATGATGGTCAAGGCCATGTTGTAGGAGGTCAAGTTTAATTCAAACATGTCCATTTAATTTTTAATTTCTGTTAAAAGCAAGTTTGTTACTAACTTTTAATATTTTCTTATTTTTCCAATAACCACATAAATGTTGGTTCAAAGTTTTTTCTTTTTAAAATTGTTTTATATTTCGCACTAGATTTCATTGATTTTGAAATATACTTAAAGAGTTTATGCTTGAATTTTAATTATCCGACAAGAAAATTGTAGAATATGATTTTAACAGGAAATATATCATATCAGATAAGATGCTGAAAACATGGCTGAAGGTCAAATATGAACAAAACGGCAGATATCCTATATAACAGCACAACACATAACATTAAAATTTTGTGATACATTCATTATTATCAATCAATCCTTAATTAAAATGTATAAAAAAAGTGGAAAGTATTGAATTATGGTGTCTGGAATTATAATTATAACTTTCTTGCGAAAAGCAGGTATCCGCTGTGACCTACCATCCGGGTTTTCGGACGGGTTCCGTTCTGTTTAACTTCCATACCCCTTTCCAGTGTTTCTAAAATTTCAATATTATAAAAATTAAGTTTTTTGGCAACCCTGTATGAAATTTCGGCCTGATTGACATATGGTGAGTAAACAACCAGATATCCTCCAAGATTCAGTGAATCATAAACATCTTCAAAGATTTCATATGGCTTTGGAAGATCAAGAAAAATCAAATCAATGTTGTCTTCGTCAATACCTTCCTTGATATCCCTGTTTTTAACATCAACATTATCTATTCCGAAGGAATCGATATTTTTTTTTGCCACTTCAGCGAAATCTTTTCTGATTTCATAGGTGAAAACATGGCCTTTTTCGCCTACAACATTGGCAAAATGCAGTGCAATGGCTCCCGCACCGGTTCCCGCATCAACAACACGGCTGCCTGCGCCTAAACCCGTGTGAACCAGTACTGTTCCAATATCCTTGTTGATAAGAATCGAGCATCTCCTATCCATTAAATCTATAAAATCATTAACATTAGGTTTAATGATTTTAAATGAGTGGTCAAGGTGACTTTTAACCTCATCACCTATTTTTGCATCCAATAACGCTTCAGCTGTAACTATTCCCAAATCACTTTGAAATTCCTGACCTTCCTTTAAGATATATTTCTTTCCACGTTCATCTAAAATCATTTTCATAATATTCACCTTTCCATCTGAGATAATCTTTTAACGCGTTTCAGTGAATCCGGATGTGTTGACAGCAATTCCATAATAGAGCTTGTTTTTGATATTTTAACATCTGAATTAGCTAGTCTTTCTAACTCCTCATCACTTATAGATCCATCCCCATCAAAATCAATTTGTCTGAAATCAGTGACATCCTTTTTTCCATTGTTGACATCATTGAAAAAGAATGCGCGATTTGTATTTACATCGTTTATAACTTCATCGCTGCATCTGGAAGCACCATAGGATAATTTGTATAATGCTGAAACCAGAGCTGCAGGTCTGTTTCCAAATTCAACTGAGGCTTCATCAGCATAGTATTCTCTTGTTCTTGAAATGAAAAGCACCAATAGCTGACCTAAAAGATAAAAGAGATAACCCAGTATACCGATTATGAATCCACCGTTATTATCGCCTCTTGAAAACAGAAATGACAGCGCAATATAATAGCATATCATCGGCATGACACTGACAGTAGCTGTAACCATCATATCGTTGTGTTTGATATGACCCATTTCATGGCCTAGAACTGCTCTCAGTTCATTATAATCAAGAAGCCCTAAAATTGGTCTTGTAATTGCAATGTGTCCGCTTTTTGATGATCTTCCATATGCAAATGCATTTGGAACTGCAATATCTGATATGCAAACTTCAGGTTTTGGAACACCTGCTTCCTGAGCCAGTTCCTCCACCATTCTGTGAATATTCGGAGCTTCAGATTCACTTAACGGCCTTACATTCATTGAGCGCTTAACAATTGACGGGCCAAACCAGTGCTGTATGAAAACAATAATTAAGCTTACAATCATGAAAAAGTATGCTGAACTTATTCTTAAATACATACCGGCAAACATTACAATGAAATAAATGATTGTAAACATTATTATCATTGTAAGCCACATTCTTAACTTAAGTTTCCAAGTTCCTCTCATATGACAAACCTCCAAACATAATTTATGAGTATAATTAATTTTAATAAATATTTATACTTAATGGTTTATGTCATTTAAAAATGTACCAAAAATTAATTATTATAATATGTACAAAACTAAGGGTATGGTGATTTAATGAGCGGACCATGGGTAGAAAAATATAGACCACAAAGCCTGGATGATATTGTAGGGCAAGAAAATATTATAAACAGATTAAAAAAGTATGTTGGCGAAGAAAGTATGCCAAATCTGATGTTTACAGGACCTGCCGGTGTTGGAAAAACCACAACTGCTCTTGCACTGGTAAAATCAATACTCGGAGAATACTGGAGACAGAATTTCCTGGAATTAAATGCCTCTGATGCGAGAGGAATTGATACTGTAAGAAATGATATAAAAAATTTCTGCAGATTAAAACCTGTCGGTGCTCCATTCAGAATAATATTCCTGGATGAAGTGGACAATATGACAAAAGATGCACAGCACGCTTTAAGGCGTGAAATGGAAATGTACACCAAAACTGCTTCATTCATATTATCATGTAATTACTCCTCCAAAATTATCGATCCTATACAGTCACGTTGTGCAATATTCAGATTCGCACCCCTAAAAGGAGAAGAAGTTATAAATCGTCTGAAATTTATTTGTGATGAAGAAAACTTCGATTATGATGATAAGGGAATTGAAACAATAGTATATTACGCCGAAGGAGACATGCGTAAAGCAGTTAACATACTGCAGGCAACCGCCTCGGAAGGAGAACACATTACAGAAGACAGTGTTTATGAAGTTGTTTCAAAATCAAAACCACAGGACATTGCTGAAATTGTTACAAAAGCACTTACCGGAGATTTCATGGCATCCAGAACACTCCTGCGGGAAACAATGGTTTTACAGGGGACAAGCGGAGAAGATATGGTTGCACAAATCTATCAGGAAGTATCCCGAAGAGTCATAGACGGAAAAATGGATCCTGAATTCTACATTACAATCATCGACGCTATTGCAGATTGTGACTTTAGAATACGTGAAGGAGCAAATCCAAGAATACAGCTTGAAGCACTTTTAACAAAATTCTTATAGAAAGGCATTGAAATGTTATGGACAGATAAATACCGACCAAAAAACCTGAAAGAGATATTAGGTAATAATAAGGAAAAAAAGATAATCCAGGCATGGGTAGATAACTGGAAAGCGGGAAATCCTCAAAATCCCATACTGCTGGTGGGACCTCCGGGAATCGGAAAAACAACATTTGCACAGGCAATCGCAAATGAGTTTTCAGAACACATTGAGCTAAATGCAAGTGACAAACGGTCACAGGATGTTATAAAAAGCACAATCGGTGAATCCTCTTCATCAAGATCACTTTTTGGAGACGATTATAAGCTGATAATAATGGATGAGGTAGACGGTATACATGGAACCAACGACAGGGGAGGAGTAAGAGCAATAGGCGAGATTATTAAAACCTCAAAACATCCCCTGATATTAATAGCTAATGATTTTTATTCAAAAAGGCTGCAGTCGATAAAGCCGAAATGCCAGGTTATAAAAATGGCAAAAATAAGAACTCCAACGATAAACAAAATGCTTAAAGACATTGCCAAAAAGGAAGGCATTGAATATGACAAGGAAGCACTGAAACTCCTGGCAAAAAAATCAAACGGAGATATACGTTCAGCTATTAATACATTCCAGGCAATAGCGGATACTGCACATGAGTTAACAATGGAAGATGTTGAAAACATCACAACCAAAGATGACAGATCAACCATTATAGACGGAGTGATGGCAACATTAAAAAGCAAAAATCCGAAACACGTAAAAGACGCCCTAAGAGTTGATGAAGAGCCAAGACTTGTAATGGAATATATAGCGGAAAATGTTGCACGTGAATATGAAAATAAAAACGAACTTAAAAAAGCCTATGAAAACCTCTCAAAAGCCGATTTGTACTTTGGAAGAACACAAAGAACACGCCACTACGGATACTGGAAATATGCAAGTGACTATATGGGTATTGGAGTGAGCAGTTCCAAAAAGGAAACTTATAAAAAATTCTCACCAATAAGAAGCCCGACAATATTCACATTAATGGGACGTAACCGGGGAAAAAGGAATCTGCGTGATGGAATAGCTGAAAAAATGTCTGAAAAATTACATATATCACACAGCGTAGCTATTTCAATGTTTCCATACCTTGAAATAATGTTTCAAAATGACGAGCTTGCATGGGAAATCTCAGACTATCTTAACTTCGATAAAGATGAGATAAAACGCTTCAGAAAAAGAGTGATTCCTAAAAAAGTTATCAAGAAAATGGAAAAACAAAAAGAAGAGATGCGTATCGAAGAACGTGACAGGCGTGCTGAAGAACTTCAAAATCAGATGTTCATGCAGATTCCACAGGAACCTGAAGAGGAAATTGAAAAAGAACCGTGTGAGGAAGTTGAAGAATTAATTGAAGAACAAATAGAAGAAGTTGAAGAAAAAAAGAAAAAAGATGTTCAAACATCTTTATTCAGCTTCTAATTTTATTATTTTTAGAATTATCCCCATACACTGATTAATACAATATTGTTTTTGAACTTAAGCCCAAAATTGTTTTTAGTTTTATAAATATAAATATTGGCCAACAATTCTGTCTAATTGCTCTTTTATTATTGCAAAATCTTGATTTAAATCCAAAGTTTTAACGGAAATTCTGTTTCCACTCATTTTATAAATATTATTAGGTAAAACCACCTCATCAGTTTTAGCATAAAGTAACATTCCTGAAACCTCACAAGAAGCTGCATCAATTTGTTTATTTTTGACATAAGTGAAGATTTGGTATAAATTATTTGAATGTACCCTATTCTTCCCATAATAACTTTGAGTTGTTTTACTATAATATTTAGCATCTATAATCAATATTTTATCAGAATACTCAAGCATTATATCACTTTGCATTCTTGGAAGTAAATAAGTTTTATTATCATCCAATTGCCATTTAATTTGAGATGCACTTGCTGAAACCTGAGGATGTTCCTTTTTATAATAATTCAATAGGAATTTTTCATATAATCTGCTCATTAATTGATTATCCAGAAATTGCATTAATTTCATATTACCTGAGGATTCAGTTTGAAGAAGGCCATTAACAGTTAAGTAGCAAACACCAATTAACATCATATATGCTTGATTGTTTCTATCAAAGCGAATCTTCCAATTTATACTATTGATATCAATGAAATCAACATCAGAAAAATATTTTAAGATTTTATTCAATTTATTTTTTCTATATGTTGAAATGTCAGATTTTAAAAGAAGAAGCATAGTAGATTTTAATATCTGATTTAGATAACAATTAACACTAAATTCATCGTATGTACAATCAAGTTGTTTTTTTAAAAAACATTGTGAATTGATTGATTCAGCAATATTGATTTTACCACGAATGGACGAAACAACTTCATTCACTTCAGTATAATCCCTAACTAATCCTTGTTTAATCTGTTTAGCTACACCTGTGGATAATATTTCAGCAAATAAATCTGAAGTGTTTTTAAATTCTTCAGTTTCTATTTTCTTATATCTATCATCGTTTAGGGTTTGAAATGCATATGAAAGCATATGATAGATGTTTTTTATTTTAATCAAGATTAATCACACTTCTTAATTTATCTGACCAATAGCTAATTTTATCTTGCTCATCAAACCAATATTCCTTAATTAAAGGAATTAATTCATATTCTATAATAAATTCCAATTTATCCGTTGATTTTAGATTACACAGATAACTGTGACCTATTCTAAATCCTTCACCTAAACTTTCATCATTTTTAATTTCATCATTTAGTTCTTTAATAGCTAAAACCAGATTGTCAAAATTTGAATCATCAAAATTTTCTTGATAATTTTTGAATCCCTTTGAATCAAATCCCGGCTTTAAATCAAAGAATGAGAATCTACGGCGTAACGCATAATCAATCATTGCAAGAGATCTATCAGCAGTATTCATTAATCCAATAATATACACATTTTTTGGGATGAAAAACAGCTCATCAGAATATAATAGCTGAATTTTATTTTTTTCTCCCCTTTTATCTGCTTCAATAAGCATAAACAACTCACCAAAAATTTTACTGAGATTTCCTCTGTTGATTTCATCAATTATAAAAAAATATTTATTTTCAGAATCCTCCTCTGCTTTTTTACAGAACTGATAGAATGAACCTTGCCTTAATTCAAATCCATCTTTTGACGGCCTATAACCCATTACAAAGTCTTCATATGAATAGCTTTGGTGAAATTGAATCATCATTACACGGTCAATATTTTTTTGACCCATTATTGAATATGCCAATCGCTTAGCTATGAATGTTTTTCCAACACCAGGAGCTCCTTGAAGGATAAGATTTTTCTTATTATTCAATAAATTAACTAAAATATCATAATCTTCCTCAGTAATATAAACTTCATCTAGAAATCTTTCCAAGGAATATTCAGTGTATGAATTCTCCTGTGATTCCTCAATTGTTTCTTCTTCATTAACAAATAATTCTTTTATATAATTGACCATTTCTGTGTAAATTGTAATATCAGTCAATGTTTTCATAGGAAGTCTTGAAGTTTTATATGGATATGCCCTGGTATTTTCATATGACCAATTTCCTTTATGAGTCCATCTTACTTTTCTAATATTATGAAATGATTTTCTTGTATAATATTCATAATCAGATTCTATGATTCCCCTACCAATTATCTCATTCATACCCTTTTTAACGAAGACAATGTCCCCAATTTGCATTTCATGGACAAATTGCCAACATGCATGGACATCATTAACATGAGAGGATTGATCATTATCGCGTTCTTGAAACTTAATTTTTATCTCATTTTTATTTTGGTATTTACTTAAATCACCTATCCCATTCATCCCAATACCGATAATACCCTCATCATAAAATTCCTCCCATAATTTGGCACCATAACCTGCTGAAATTAACCAATAGTGTGTTGTTTTAACATCACCATCACCAATCCCTTCAGCGAATTCATCATCATTTTCATTTAATTTAGAAAGATATGCACTATAAGACAATTCTGGAAAATTAGAATATGACATTGACCGATTTATTGCTGATTTACATTCTTCGCAAATCTGAAGATATGTATCACCAGATGGAGGTTCTTTTAAAGACAGAATTTCATCCTTAAATTCTTCGTGAAAAATATCCTCAGAAGATAATAATTTACGATTATTAGAATCCAAACTGATGAATATAAATGGCCTAATCCAATTTAAAGCCATCGTAATATTCCATTTAATTCCTTTTTGGGATAAAACTTTATTGAAAATATTTATGAATTTTTCAGGATTATCTTTTGAGAAGTTTAGTGCTGTTTCAAAAAGATTCCAGAGGTTTTCAATATCCTCTTCACCACGAGAAAATTTAAATCCATAAAATGCTGCCTTAAGATTATTTACAAGAGAAACTCCATGAAATGTTGAAGGAGCCTTAGTATCAAGTGTAAATTCTTTTTGTATTTGATTTACTAAATTTATCCTATTATCTGCAGAAATTTGCTTATTAAAAAGGGCAAAAATAGTAAATGGATCAATGTCTGATGGAATAACAGAATTTCCATCACTATCCTTTTCTAATGTAGGTAAATTCATATTCAAATCATCATATACTTTTTGAATTATACTAATTAACTCAGATCTATTATTTTTATACTCAAGCAATTTATCGGCAAATTCCATGTAGAAATCTGTCCATTCTATTTTATTATAATTTAATTTTATTAATAATTCATTTTTAGCAGAATCCCTAATATTAAAAATTGTCATTACAGAATTTAAGGATTTTGATGAATCAAATGATAAATCATCACGTTTTGTCTCCCCCAACCATTCAACATTACGACGGTTATGATAACTACTAATCAATTTATCAGAGTAATAGTAATTTGAAGTAATTTTTCCAATTAGATAGCTACGAGTTTTAGGATTATAACTTATTACATAATCCCCAATTTTAAAATCACATACAAATTTAGTAACTTGAGCAAGATTATTTCCAAAACTTCTTTTATTTAATGTTGGATATTTGGATTTCATAATTTGTTTAATTTCATCATAAGATTTACCAGACAAGTCCCCAATTTCCCATCCAATAGCTATAATATTTAATTTTTTAAAATCATCAATTAAAAATGCTTCTTCCCCAGCACGAACCATCCACATATTTGTCATTATTACACCAGAATCAAATTAATTTAAATAAGTTTATAGGGTGCTAGAAATTTTCATCTAAACCCAACATTGAGATTTGCCTATTTTTCTAGTTGGCAACAAATTTCCAATTATGCTA
>CADBPS010000060.1 GCA_902796575.1 uncultured Methanobrevibacter sp.
AATTAGCAAATCATTACGGATTTGCATACAACCTACAAAAATTATGCCATTAGTTGATTTCAACTTTTGGCATTAAATTTAATATACTTCTTTACTAAAAATAATATTAATTAAAAATAGATTACCCATAAAAATTAAAACTATAATTTAATTGTAGTAAAATTTAAAAATAAAAGGTTATTTTTCTTCCTTAATGGTTCTTTTTTACCCTTTTATTAAACTTACATGCTAAATCTATTTTTACGTTTATTATTTATAAATAATTTATGAATGAATTCCATACGAGATTCGACATCCAAATCGGACAATATTTTTTCAATATTATCAAAAGATAATGTTTCTTTATTGATTACTTCGTAAATGAAAACATTGCTTTTATAGTCTTGAGAAGCAGCTATCTCATCAACATTGTAAGATCCTGTGAAATCTTTTGTGAAGAACACTTCTTTTTTAATTAACTTTGCAGGATTTCCTGACAAATAAACATTTGACGGCACTTTAGCATTAAATGGAATGAATGAGGCGTTGTCAATAATTGAACCTGAACCGATCCTAACACCTTTTGAGACATAAACGTTATTTCCTAAAAAGACATGATCTCCAATCCACACACTATTTGAAAAATTAATCCGCCCTTTGGAATTGGAATCATAAATAGAATAGCCATCAGAATTTGAGATGAACACATTATCGTTTAATACACAATCATCACCAATAATGACATTTTTATTTTCAAAAATATGCAATTTAACAGAAGAGCCAAATTTGCAATCTTTACCGATAAATCCAGTGGAATTATCATAAATCATTAATCTGAAACCATCAATTAAATCAGACCCCACATATACTATTGAATTGCTCCCATTAAACTCTAATACTACATTTTCTAGTTTGATGTTATTATTACATATTAAAAAATTATTTTTGCCTCTAAAAGTTATTTTTGACTCTATTAATTTAGGCATGCCTATAATCTTATTGTCTACCATCATTTCAAATTGTGTTGCATATTCAATATGTTCCATCTAATTCCTCCAATCCAATTATATGTTTTTATTGACTACTTCTCCAATATACTCTATTAACTCATCACTAAACTCGTCATCATCCAATGCAAATTTAATTGATGTTTTAAGCCATTCAACCCGATCATCCATACTGAATGACTTACCTTCAAAAATAACTCCATAAACTTCATCAAGCTTTGCAAGTGCATCGGTTAAATGCAACTCATCGCCAACACCGACTTCAGTTTCTTTGAGTTTATCGAAAATATCAGGCGTTAAAATATATCTGCCTGTAATTGCAAGGTTTGTTGGTGCTTCATCAATCGCAGGTTTTTCAATCAATTGGTCTAATTTTAAAATGTTCGGATTGATTTTTTCACCATCAACAATTCCGTAGTTGGGTATTTTTTCATCGGGAATAACCTTAAGTGCAATAGTTGATTTATGATATTTTTCAAAAACATCCATTACCTGCTTGATGCAGGGAGGTTGTGAACGGGTAATTGAATCTCCAAGCAAAACTGCAAACGGTTCATCGCCTATGTGCTTTTGTGCGCATAAAATCGCATCGCCTAAACCTTTAACATCTCCTTGTCTAACATAACAGATATCAGCCAAATCGGTGATTTTTCTAACTTGCTTTAAAGCTCTGTCCTTGCCTGCATTTTGCAAAGTGTATTCTAATTCATATGATTTGTCAAAATGATCTTCGATTGATCTTTTATTTCTACCCGTTACGATTAAAATATCATCAATGCCGGAATCCAAAGCTTCTTCAATTACATATTGTATTGTGGGTTTATCATAAACCGGTAACATTTCTTTAGGTTGGGCTTTGGTGGCTGGTAAAAATCTAGTTCCAAAACCCGCTGCAGGAATAACTGCTTTCATAATTTAACTCCCGTTTAATGACTTTACTAATTTTAATGCCTCTTCAATCACTTGCCACATATCAAAGTATTTATACATACCCAATCTTCCACCAAAAATGACTTTATCCTCTTTTTTTGACAAATCAACATACTTATTAAACAATTTGGAATTCTTATCATCATTCATTGGATAATATGCCTCTTCGCCTTTAGACCAGAATTTAGGATATTCCTTTGTAATAATTGTTTTTGGAGAATCTGAATTTTCAAAGTGTTTATGTTCAATTATACGAGTATAAGGTGTTTCTGCATCAGTATAATTAATTACGGCATTACCCTGGTAGTTTTC
>CADBPS010000061.1 GCA_902796575.1 uncultured Methanobrevibacter sp.
GTGACACTTATTTCTATAGTGATGATGCGCAAGTTTGCAAGGATTTCGATAAGATTTTAAAGGATAATCCTGATAAGAATATCTATCTGGTAAATTGGAAAAATACTGATAGGAATAAGAAATATGAAGATAGCTACAATTTGACTGAAGTGTATGATGGAAAGCATTATACCTTTAATTTAGTTAAAACTTAAAGTGCATGAGTTATGCACTTTCCTTTTATTTTATCACGGAACTTTTATATTTTTTTATTATTTCAAACTAGGCATATATAAAAATATATTAATCATAATGTCTAATTATAATAAATAAGGTGGGATTAATGAATAAGAAATTGTTGGCTATTGGTTTCATAATAATTGCAATTTTAATTTTAGGTTTTTGTTTTTATACATATAATACAGTAAAAATTGGAAATGCTTATTTTACAGTTCCTGAAGGTTATCATGTTGTTGATAGGGAATATTGTTCAAATATAACTTCCGAAACAGACCATATGTGCTTAGTAAAAGAAGTTTCAGATGATAATATAAATAATGTTATAGAAAAATACAATGCAGCCAAAGTTAGTGAAAATGATACTCTTAACTTTTCAAAATTTAGTTTTGGGGAAGTTGAAGTGATTAAATCCATAAGTAATAAAAATCCAAATGTAATTCATTATTGGTTTGTTAAAGATGGAATGACATATGAAGCTTTCACATGGGCTGGAGATTCAAATTCAGACAGTTTATTAAAAAATTTAATTCATAGTATGAAACCGGCTATAGATGTTTTTTAATAAAATTTTTTTTATTTTTCTGAGTTTATTTGTTAATTAATCTTTTTGGTGTTTTGATGAGTATTGAAGATACAAGTGAAGAGTTAAAAAATATTTTTGGTATGTCTTTTGGCCAAGCAAAATATCTAGAACGTTTTATAAAGTCTAGAAATTTATCTAATTTGTTGGAGTTGGGTTTTGCACATGGTGTTTCTTCATGTTATATGGCCACTATATTAAAGGAATCTGGGAAAGGACATTTGACTACAATAGATTTAATGAGTGCGCAGTATAGAAAACCTAATATTGAAAAATTGCTCACAGATTTAGATTTAAAAGATTATGTTTCTGTTTATTATGAATATGAGTCATATAATTGGAGATTAATGAATTTCATTGAAGAATATGATGAACCTATTTTTGATTTTTGTTATGTAGATGGTGCTCACGACTGGAATGTTGATGGTTTTGCATTTTTATTGGTGGATAAATTGCTTAAACCAGGGGGTTGGATTATTTTTGATGATATGGATTGGTCATTTGGATCAAGTCCCTCAATGAAAAATATTGATCGTGTTAAGAATATGCCTGATGATGTGAAAAACATCCCGCATATAACAAAAGTTTTTAATTTACTTGTAAGAACTAATCCGAACTATTGTAATTTTGAAGTAACTGATTTTGGATGGGGTATTGCTCAGAAAAGGATTTAATTTATCTTTTTCCTATATTAAAGAATTTTTATTATTATATATTATGTAGTAGTTTATTTAATGAAATGATTAAATTTTTCATGAAGGTTATTTGAATTGTATATTTGCTATTTCTTCTTTACTTGCATTTTCAGAGTCTTTAATATAATTATCGCAAACTTCATTAACTTCTCCAATCTCCCGTATTGTTCCTTTATCTATCCAAATAGCTTTATCACATATTTCTCTGATTTGATTTATAGTATGTGAAACTAAAATAACAGTAGTTCCACTATCCATTAATGATTTCATCTTATCATTACTTTTTTTTCGAAAAGACACGTCTCCAACACCAAGTATTTCATCAACAATTAAAATATCTGGTTGAACTATGCTCGCAATTGAAAAACCTAATTTCGCCAGCATACCTGATGAGTAATTTTTAATTGGTATATCAATGAATTCTTCAAGTTCAGAAAATTCAATTATCTCTCTTTCTTTTTCTTTTAAGAATTCTTTATCATAGCCTAATACTGCACCATTTAAATATATGTTTTTTCTACCTGAATAATTAAGATCAAAACCTGCACCTAATGAAAGTAAAGGGGATATTTTCCCATATGTGATTACCTTTCCAGAATCTGGAGGGTATATTCCCGTAATCACTTTTAATAATGTGGATTTTCCCGCACCATTATATCCAATGATTCCAATTTTCTCCCCTTTGTAAATTTTAAGATTGATATTTTTCAATGCTTGGAATTTGATATTTTTAGATTTGGTTTTAGTGATTGTGCGTATGAATGTTTCTTTTAGAGTATCCATCTTGTCATGGGTGATTTCAAATGTTAAATTAATATTTTGTAGTTCTATGGATAATTTTTGTTCATAAGTGGGAATGATGTCTGAAAGAATGGAATCTATGTCCTGTTGTTTTTTTGGTTGTTGTGAATTATCTGATGTTATATTCTCGTTATTTTTTTCATTTGATTGAATAATTATATTTGGAGTTTTAGGTTTTAAATGAGTTGTGTCTTGTGAAATTTTATTTTTAAGAGTTTTATTAGTCAGATTTGAATTATTTTTCCCATCATATATTGCTTCTAAAACTAATTTTTTTGCTTTGTCTGGGGAGATATTATATTTTATGGCTATTTGAGTTATTAATTTATCTTGTTGTTTAGGTATTTTTTTATTATTTGGATTATTTTGAATTGTTTTCTTAAAGTGTGTCGTGTCCTTTTCTGAACTCATATTAGTCCCCCTAAAACTTCATTGTTACCTGTTTTTCAAATTTTTTAAATATTATGATTCCAAATATTAATAAGATTAATGAAATAAGAAATGAATTGATTATATATAATAAATCAGGTATGGTTCCATAAAGTGCAAGACTTCTAAATTGGTTAATTATCCAAAAAACAGGATTTAAAATCAGATATCCATGATATGGTTCGGGAATGATATCCATTGGGTAAAATATTGCAGATGCATACATTCCCATTAATAAAGCAACACTCCATAGATGTTCAATATCAGTATAATACATTCTTAATATTGATAATGTTAATCCAATACCAGTTATCATTATTAATAATGATGCAATTGGTAGAACTGAAAAAATAATTGTGTTAGGAAATGAAACACGGGCTACTATCATCACTGCTATTAATATAATTAATGTGATTATGAAATTGAGAAATTCTGATATTACTCCACCAAGTAAAAATATATATTTTGGTGCAGGAGTAGTTTTTAAAATATTTTTGTTATATTTTATTGTGTTCATTGTTAAAGTAGTTCCAGCACTAAAAAAGTCATAAATGCATTTTCCAGATAAGAAGAAAACTGGATAATTTTCCACGCGTCTTGCAAAAAGGGTGGAGAAAATTATTGTTAATAAAATCATGATTAGTAATGGTTTTATTACACTCCATAATATTCCTAAATATGAATCTTTATACTTTGCTGCAAAATTCTTTTTCACTATTTCTTCTAATAAAAAGAGTTTTTCTTTATTAATCATGTTTAAATCTCACATAATAGAGTTATATTGAATAATTATTTTTTTTTTAATATCAATAGTATAATATATAGTTATATTTAATATATAATATTATATTAATATTATATTATATTTTAATTTTTATTATTTCGAGTGAAATTCATGTGTGATGTTTCAGTTATTGTTCCAGTATATAATGGTGAAAAATACTTAAAAGACTGTTTAAATTCTATTTTAAATCAAACTTTGATAAATATCGAAATTATTTGCGTTGATGATGGGTCTACAGACAGTTCTTCTGAAATTTTAAAAGAATTTTCTTTTAAAGATAGTCGTGTTAAAATTTTATCAACTGAAAATAAGGGTCAAGGTTTTGCTAGGAATTTAGCTTTAAAAGAATGTAATGGGGAATTTATAGCATTTATCGATGCTGATGATTGGATAAATCCAAAAGCATTGGAATTATTATCTTTAAAAGCTAAAAATAATAATCTTGACATGTTATTTTTTCAAATGGTTAATTATATGGAATATTCAGGGGATTTTGTAGAAACAGAGTTATATAATCATCAATGTTTTATAAATATGGGGATTCATGAAAATACAATTTTTAATTCAGAAGATGTTCATGAATTTCTATTTGAAATACCTGTGGGTCCAGTTTCAAAATTATATAAAAGAGCATTTTTAGAATATAACAAATTGAAATTTCCGGAAAACATGTTTTTTGAAGATAATGCTTTTTTTTACAATGCTTTTTTTAAATGTAATCGTGCGGGATTCTTAAAAAAGCAGTTGTATTATAGGAGAAGGCATAAAAATTCGGTTACTCAAACATTGGATGAAAGCAAATTTGATATAATTAAAGCTACTAATGCTATGTTGGATGTTTTCTTTGATAATAATAAATATGATGATTATAAAAAAGATGTAATTAATCACACTTTTTCTATGTTACTTGAATGGTTTAAAAAGTCCCCATTAAATTTAAGGCAAGAGTTTTATAAATTAATAAAAACTGATTTTAAGGGGTTCAATGAGTTAAAAAATGATTTTAATAATTATTTGTGTGAAAAATATTCGGTAATTTTTAATATCGTATGTAAAAATGATTATTATCTTGATTTTCTTTTGAAATATAAATTATACACTGCAGATTATGTTATATATGATAATGGTCAAGAATATGAATTGGGAAGCGATGATTATAATATGTACAAATCGAAGTTATCATTGGATTATAAAGTCACTGTTGTTATACCTATTCATAATAATGAACTACTTATTCATAGAACTTTAATGTCTATTGAAAATCAGTCTTTAGGTATTGAAAACATTGAAGTGTTAATGGTAGATGATTCTTCGAATGATGATACTTATAATGTAATTAAAAGGTATTCTGATAAATATATGGGATTTAAGGCGATACATATTAAAAAAGGTACGGGGTCTCCAGGGACTCCAAGGAATATTGGGTTATTGGAAGCTTCTTCTAAATACATTATATTTTTAGACCACGATGACTTGTTTGAAATAAATGCGTTGGAAATTTTATATAATTCAATAGAGAATTCAAACTGTGATTTTGTTTATGGAACCTATGCTAGTATTGATGAAGATACTCCAACGAAAATAATTTATCCGAATGAAAAACATGGTTATTTTTCCAATGTTTATGAAAACGAGAGAAGTATTGCATTTCCACCACCGTCTATTTGGACAAAATTATTTAAGAAAGATTTTTTAATAGAAAATAATATTTTGTTCCCCACAATTTTAGGTGAAGATGCGATTTTTGTATCCAAAGCATTACTTAAAGCAAAAGGCATAAATTATTTGTGGGATTCATTAATCTGTTTACATAATTTAAATAAGGATTCTTACACTAAGAATATTACATATAAATATTTAATTGAAGGTTTTACTTCTGAAGAGTATATGCATGATTTATATAAACTTCAAGGAAATGAAAATTTCTATAAGATTCGTGGCGAAGGCGTTCTTGATTTTTATTTAAATCAATTTTTTAAATCTAGTTTAACCAAACAAGAAGTAATTGACATTTTTCCCATATTATATAATTTTACAAGGAGAATGCATGATTTAGGTTTAACCCCTCATGTTAATGAGAATAATGTAATTTTATTTGATTTAATCCTTAATAAAGATGTGAATTCAATAATTTCATTTAAAAAAATAGATGTTAAACTGTCTAAAAAGAAAAAAATTAAAAAGATTATTAAAAAGATTGTGAATAAAGTTATTAGGTAATTTCTATGAAAAAAATATTATATGTTTTGCATTCTGGAGTGACTGGCGGTACTTTTTTAACAAATAAAGATTTAATGAAACAGGTTGCTAGTGATTTTGAAGTCTTATTATTGGGTGCTGAAAATGATTTTTTTAGAGTATATAAGTATGCGGATAATGAATTAAGTGTCATTAAAGACTATCCCAGATACCTTAACTTAAATGTACCTATTGAAGGTTCTAATATAGATTATCGTAAATGGAGTTCTAAAGAATTTCACAATTCTTGGTTATCTTTTATATATTTTGATATATTAACCAGTTACAAAATAGATTTAGTGCATATTAGGCATTTAATTAACCATAGTTTTGATTTACCCTATGTTGCAAAAAAATTAGGAATTCCGGTTGTGTTATCTATGCATGATTTTTATTTTATATGTCCATTTTATGTATTGTTGGATGAAAATAATAATTATTGTGAGGGGGTTTGCAATAATGACGATAAAAATTGTTATTGTCCAATGAACTCATTAAGAGATATTAATTCAAAAGAATTTATTGAGGAATGGAGAGAAAATGTTTTAAAAATGTTTAAACATGTTGACTATTTTATAACTACTTCTAATTTTGTTAAAAAGTTATTTTTATCAATATACTCTGAAAGGTCTATAATTAATGAAGATAATTTTGAGGTTATAGAACATGGAAGGGATTTCCCACGATTAAAAAAGGACTATTTTGAAATTCCTTCTAAAAATAAGTCTGTTAAAATTTTATGCCCTGCTAATCATTTAAATATTATGAAGGGATCAGAAATCATAAAACAAATAAAAAAAGAAGATAAAAATAATTTAATAGAATTTCATTTTTTAGGAAATTGCCATGATGGAGTTGAAGAATCTGGGATTTCTCATGGTACTTTTGAACGAGATGACTTTTATAAAAAAGTAGATGAAATTCGACCTTCTTTCATCGGAATATTTTCTATATGGCCTGAAACTTTTTGCCATACTTTAACTGAAGCTTGGAGTTGTGGAATTCCGGTTATTGGATTAAATATTGGTGTTATTGAAGATAGGATTTTAAAAAATGATGGTGGTTGGATAATAGATATAAAAAATCCGAGTGATATTTTCGATTTAATAATGAAGTTAATAAATAATAAAAACGAGTATTTGTATAAAGTAAAAAATATTAAAGCACTTAAATTAAAAAATACTAGGGAGATGTCTAGAGAATATATTCAAATTTACAACTATTTCTTATAATTATGGAGTATCAGTTGAAATTTAAATTTATATTATTTGAGTTGAATAAACATGTTTTTATTTTCTATAAAGTCCCACATCTTTGAATGGTATACCCCCCATAATAAAAAAGATGGAGAAATTAAATAAAATTAGCCCTCCTGAATTTATATCCCATTATTAATGAACTATCTCTTATTATTAAATTAAAAAGATTTTTCTAAAAAAAATTATTGGGAGGGGAATTTAATGTTAAAATTAAATAATTGTTCTAACACCCTCAATCTCTCATAAACAAATCTCTTGTATATACTTTTCCCACAACATCTCCAAGAATGTCTGAATCGAATCGATTTGCGAGGATGATGTCGCTTTCGCTTTTGAAGCGATCAATGTCGTTTACCACTTCGGATTTGAAAAATTCGCTTCCATTCTCAAGGGTTGGTTCATAGATGATTATTGGAATTCCTTCCGCTTTAATACGTTTCATGACGCCTTGTATTGCAGATGCACGGAAATTGTCACTGTTACTCTTCATGGTAAGACGATAAACGCCAACAATCTCCGGATTTCTTGAAATAATTTGGTCGGCAATGAACTCCTTACGCACGGAATTGGAATGAACAACCGCTTCAATCATGGTCTGTGGAACATCCTTATAGTTTGCCAACAGCTGCTTTGTATCCTTAGGCAAGCAGTATCCACCATAACCGAATGACGGATTGTTGTAATGCCCACCGATACGTGGATCCATACATACGCCGTTGATAATCATCTGTGTATCAAGACCCTTGGTCTGAGCATATGTATCAAGCTCATTGAAATAGCTCACCCTCACCGCAAGGTAAGTGTTTGCGAAAAGCTTGATGGCTTCTGCCTCGGTTAAGTGCGCCAACAATATTGGAATTTCCTGTTTGGGAACACCCTCTCTTTTTTCCTCTTCTCTTGCACCTTCCAAAAGAAGGTCTGCAAACATCTCTCCTTCTTCTTTTTGCTCATCATTGCATCCAACAACAATGCGGCTCGGATGAAGATTGTCATAAAGCGCCTTGGACTCACGAAGGAATTCCGGACTGAATAGGATGTTCTTGACTCCGTATTTCTCACGTAAGGATTCGGTATATCCGACAGGTATTGTTGATTTAATGACCATAAGGACGTTTGGATTGACCTTAAGGGTCCATTCTATTGCATCCTCAACGGCTGATGTATCAAAAAAATGATTAACGTCATCATAATTTGTTGGTGTAGCTATAATGACAAGCTCAGCACTCTTATAGGCAGTCTCCTTGTCGGTAGTTGTGTGGAGATTTAGATTCCTTTTGCCTTCACGGGTTTCCCTAAAGAACCTTTCTATCTCATCATCCTGAATTGGACTAATAAATTGATTTAATTTTTCTGCTTTTGATTCAGTTGTTGTAATTGCTGTAACTTCATGTTTTTGGGCAAGTAAAACGGCAAGTGAAAGCCCCACATACCCTACACCTGCAACTGTAATTTTCATTTTAAAACTGTCTCCTTTTATATATTTTTATTTTAATATTGATTAATCTAAAATTATAATATATTTGAATATTTTTATACAATTCTGTGAAAAAGAATACAATTATTTATAGGTTAAATCAGTTATAAAAAATATCCTAAACAATTCTTAATAACATGTAATTTAAATTATCTCACATAATAATCTTTAACACGGAATGTATCATCTAAAAATGGAGTGGATACTTCATGTAAAACAGTGTTTTCGGTTGCAACAATTGCATGGATAACGCCAGGTTCTATACGAATTGCATCATTTTTAGAGAAATATTCTTTTCTATCTTCAAATTCAATATACCCTGAACCAGATAAAATATACATTGTTTCATCTTTATTTTTATGATAATGGAAAGATGTTTGAAAACCTTCTTTAAGGTATAATTCTTTAGTCAAATATTTTTCTGTGTAGATTAATACTTTTTCATATCCCCAAGGTTTGTCAGTTTTGTTTTCATATTCTTTTTTAACGGATTCTAACTCTTTAGAAGTATCAACTGCAATCCAGTAAATTCCATTTTCTTTATAATATCCTAAATTATTTTCTTTTGCAATTGTAGGGAAATATAATTTTTCAATATCTCCAGTTTTTAATTCACCAAAATCAATTTTTGATTTTGTGAAATAAATTCCTCCATTGATATAATAATCTTCAAGAATGGGTTTTTCTTTAAATGAAGTTAAACGGTCCCCTGTCAGTTCTACAATACCATAGGGGGATTGCATTTGTGTGACAAACATAATCACTGGTAATGATGATTTAACTCCATAGTCAATCATTGCTTTTAGATTAACATCAGAAACAATATCTCCATTACGTATGATGCATTGTTTATTTCCATCAATTGCCTCCATACCCAAACGGATAGCATTTAAAGTTCCTAATGGTTCATCTTCAATGACATAATGGATTTTAACGCCCTTATATTCATCACCATATTTCTCTTCGATTTTTTCATGTAAAAATCCTGCTAAAAGATAAACTTCATCTATGCCCGCATTTTTAAAATCAAATAATTGTTTGTCAAGAATAGTGTAATCTTCACTAATTTCAACTAATGGTTTTGGGATTGTTTCAGTAACTGGTCTTAAACGTTTTCCAAAACCTCCACATAAAATCATACCTACTGTTTCCATGAATTTAATCCTCCATATTTTCAATTAATAATTCATAAATTTTATCTAATTGAGTTTTAACATTAAAATGATGATTCCCAATGAATAATCCATTATCGTGAAGAATGTTTGAATTATTTAGATTACCAAAAATGGTGTAATCAAAATATTCAATAACTTTGTTTTTTGTGAAATTTCCCGCAACAATCGGTCTGTATTCAATATTGTTTTTATCACACAATTCAATGAATTTTTCACGTTTGGATGCATTTTTAAATATTATTGGAAAACCAAAAAAAGATGAATCATCTTGGTTTTTTTGTAAGGATATTGAATCAATAGTTGAAAATTTATCTAAAAAGTATTTTCCATTACTTTTACGTTCATTTAAGAATCCATCTAATTTTTTTAATTGTTCGCACCCAATTGCAGCTTCCATCTCAACGGGACGGACATTATATCCTGGAAATATAAAATTAAACATTTCATAAAATTTATCTTTTTTTGTATTAAAACGGCTGTTTTCACTTAAATTACGAGTCCAGCCGTGGGATCGTATAGATTTCATAATATCATTCAACTCTGCATCATCAGTTAAAATCATTCCGCCTTCCATTGTAGCCATATGATGTGAGTAAAATGTTGAAAATGTACCGCAAACACCAAAAGTACCAGCATATTTGCCATTATATGTTGCACCCATAGATTCGCAATTATCTTCAATTAAGATTAAATTATGTTCCTTACAAATCTCTGTAAGATTATCAAAATCATTAGGATTGCCTAACAAGTTCACGGCAAAGATTGCTTTAGTATCATCAGTAATTGCATTTTTTAACTCATTTAAATCCAGATTAAATGTATCCAAATCAATGTCAATAAATCTTAATTTTAAACCGCATTGATGTAGTACTGTATATGTTGTTGCCCATGAAACTGCAGGAACAATAACTTCATCACCAAAATTTAAATCATATTTATCAGATAAGATTAATGCAGAAACTGCAATTAAATTAGCAGAAGAACCAGAATTAACCATCACTGCATATTTGCTTCCAAAATATTTTGCAAACTCTTCTTCAAATTTCTCGACTTCGGGCCCCATGGTGAAACGATTGCTTTTAATAACTCTGTCAATTGCTTCATATTCTTTTTCATCCCAGGTATCTGCTGCTAATGGATAATTAATCATAAAATTAATCCTCCTTACATTCATTTTCTAAAAACCAATCATAAGTTAATTTTAAACCTTCTTCAAGTGAAACTTTAGATTTCCAACCCAATTCATTAAAATTAGAAACATCCAATAATTTCCTAAACATTCCATCAGGTTTGGTTGTATCGAAGAAAAGTTCACCTTCATAACCTACAACATTCTGTATTGTTTCACTAAGTTCACGTATAGTATAATCAACACCAACACCAATATTAATAAATGAATTTCCATGATAATTTTCAGCCGCGAATAATGTTGCATCAGCCATATCATCAACAAACATTAATTCTCTGTGTTGGTTTCCACTTCCCCATATTTCAACTTGAGGTTCATCATTTATTTTAGCAAGATGCATTTTTTTAATTAAAGAAGCAACAACATGTGCAGTTTTCAAATCAAAATTATCATTAATCCCATACAAATTAGGGGGCATGACTCCGATATAGTTAGTGCCATACTGTTTATTGTAATATTCACATGCTTTCAAGCCAACTATTTTTGATAATGCATATCCTTCATTGGTAGGTTCCAATGGGCCAGTAAGCAAGTATTCTTCTTTTAGGGGTTGCTGTGCTTTTGTAGGGTATATGCAAGAACTGCCCAAAAAGATTAGTTTTTCTACATCTGAATCAAAGGCAGATTTTATAACATTGTGTTGAATAATGATATTGTCCATTAAAAATCCCACTGGATTTGCAATATTTGCACTAATTCCTCCAACTTTTGCAGCTGCAAGAAAAACAATATCAGGTTTTTCTTTTTCAAAGAATTGTTCAACATCCTTTTGAACCATTAAATCAAGTTCATTGTGTGTTCTGAAAATGAGATTATCAAACCCTTTTTTTTCTAATGCACGAGCAATAGCGGAACCAACCATTCCATTATGTCCTGCAACATAAATTTTACTATCTAAATCTATCATATTACCATTAATTTTACTCATTTTTTACTAATTTTAAGTCTTCTCGAACCATTTCTTTAACCAATGTTTTAAATGGTGTTTGTGTTGGATTCCAACCTAATTTTTCAATTGCTTTAGTGGGGTCACCTAACAATTGATCAACTTCAGTAGGTCGGAAATACTGTGGGTCAACTTCGATTAAAATGTTGCCTGTATCTTCATCGATTCCTTTTTCATCAATTCCTTCGCCTTCCCAACGAAGATTTATTCCAACTTCTTTAAATGCTAAATCACAAAATTCTCTAACAGTATGCATTTCACCAGTTGCAATCACAAAATCATCAGGTTCATCATGTTGCAATATTAGCCACATACATTCAACATAATCTTTAGCATGCCCCCAATCTCTTTTAGCATTGAGGTTTCCTAGATATAACTTTTTTTGCTTACCTAATTTTATCCTAGCGGCTGCAAGAGTAATTTTACGAGTAACAAATGTTTCTCCTCTTCTTGGAGATTCGTGATTGAAAAGAACACCATTTGATGCAAAAATATCGTAAGCTTCACGATAATTTTTTGTTATCCAGAAACCATATAATTTTGCAACACCATAAGGGCTTCTAGGATAAAATGGGGTTGTTTCACTTTGTGGAACCTCTTGAACTAAACCGTATAATTCAGAAGTTGAAGCTTGATAAATTTTTGTTTTCAATCCTAATAAATGTACTGCTTCAAGAATACGTAATGTTCCTAATGCATCAACATTTGCAGTATACTCTGGAATATCAAATGATACTTTAACATGAGACTGTGCTGCTAAATTATAAATTTCATCAGGATTAATTTTTTGTATTAATGCAATGATATTTGTAGAATCAGTAATATCCCCGTAATGCAAATAAAAATTTTTTGCATTATGCATATCTTCAACATATTTTTCCATATATAAGTGTTCAATTCGACCTGTATTAAATGAAGAACTACGGCGCATAATGCCATGAACTTCATAACCTTTATTTAATAAAAATTCTGCCAAATAAGAACCATCTTGACCAGTAATTCCAGTAATTAATGCTTTTTTCATTATTTCACCTATTAAATTATAAATTAATCGTTCAAACGGTTTTTCAAGATTTACAATGTATTTTTTCCTTGAATTTAATAAGAGTGTTTTCTCTTTAAAAAGTCATAGTACGATTTTTCATCAGTTAATAAATTTTTAAATAATTTGATAGTATCTGAATTGTCTGTAGACATATCATCTGAATATCTTATTATTAAATTTTAGATTTAAAACTTTAGGGTTTAAATAATTGCCTCCTCAGTATATAAATGGATATAATTTGCATATACTCTATCAAAATTTTTTCAGTAACCTATGCATCATCAAAGACATTCTAGGCTATTGAATTTAAATTTTTTAGTAAATTGTATTTTATTCATAAATTATTCGTTCAAAATGTTTTTCTAATTTTGCAAACATCTTAATTATAACTTTTTTACTTGAATCCAGTAATCTATTTTGATCTTTAAATTCATTGTAAGTTTTTTCATCAGAGTAAACATTTTTAAATAATTCTAGTGTATCTTTATTATCAGTTGTATCTTCCATAAACCAGCGCAAAATAGCATCTTGATTTAATATTTTAGGTTCTAAATAATTTCCTCCTCCAACATATAACGGTATACATGCTGAGTTAATAGAATCAAAAATTTTTTCAGTAACATACCCATCATCTACAAGATTTTCGGCACATAAATTGAATTTAAATGGGTTCATAAATTCTTTTTTATTATTATTATATTTTGTCCATAGTTCGTCAGTGTTATTTCTCCATCTTCCTCCATAAGTTATTTCCACAATTTTTTCAATATCATCAGAAATTTTTTTTCGAGTATTTCCTCGGTCATGAGAAGAAACATTAACTACATCTCGTGTTTTTTTATAATTTATTGAGTTCCAAGTGTCTATTTTATTTTCTATTTCTTCTTCAGTTACTTCTGGAGAGAAATGAGCCCATGCCCAATAAGGAAATCTAAGATACTTTTTATTATTAATTAAATCATATCCCATGGATAAATCAACATAATCAAGAGCATAAGTATCACAGTTTTTTTTCATGTCTAAATAAGGAGGATAGTTTAAATTTTCAGCGGTGTAAAAAACCTTTTTTCCATCCATGGGCCATTTAATTGTGTGGTGAGTTTCATAAGCACCAAAAAAATTTATTTTAAAATCTTCATCTGGAAATTTATGTTTAAGATACTTTGTAAACCAAATTCGTTCACAGTAACCATCAATATCTTCCATTAGTGTACGCTGTTCAACAGTTGGTCTAGAACCTCTTATAGATAATAATCTCCAGTTATGATATTTAATTTTACCATCTTTAGTTGAATATCCAAATGAAGTAGCGGATAATTGAGGAACTTTTTTGATTTTATCAATGAATGATTGTTTGTTAAACATTATTGAATCCACTAGTATATTGAAAGCTATTTTATCTTTAACACCTTTTTCAAAGATATGATATTTTGTTCCATTTTTTTCAAAATATGTTTCTTTTATTTCAATATTTTCTTCATTTATTGCAGTTACTGATTTTAAAGTTATGTTATAAATATTGTAGGTTTTTGTTTTAATATTATTATACTTATTATCCCATTCTTTAACTTTTCTATCAAATGAACTTCCATTTGGAACTTCAAATATACCTATATGTGTTTTGTTATTATAAAATAACACACCATTAGTAGATGTACTATTAATTTTATAACCCTGTGGAATTGAAACTTTTGATGAACCCATTTCGACAACTTTTAAAGAATCTAATAAATCCTTAGAATAATTATCTGTTTGTTCTTCACTTAATTCTTCATATTTTTTAATCAAAAGTTCATTTTCATGTTTTAATCTTTTGTTTTCTAGGGCCAATAACTCAATATCGTTAGATAGATAATTTATTTCTGAATTCAACTTTTCAACTTTGTCCCTTATATCTTGAGTTAACATGTCTTGCATTTGCATAGATAACCAATTCCTTTTTTTTTAATTTATCAAACTGATTTACTTTAATCGTTATGAATCCATCACGAGAAAAACCTTTATATTCAAAAAGGTATAATAACTGATTTTTGCATTAAATTATTTAAATTAATTCTTTGTTAAAACTATTTCAAACTTATTGGAATAGTTTGCATTATATGATGACCTAAAATTATATTAACCAAAAAATCTTATCATACATTTTATTATTAATAAATTATAATATTTTTAATATTTAATAATTATGGTGCTGTGCCATTTCCTAAAAATTCACTATATTCCAGGTGAAATGTTTTAATTCATATTGGATATGAAGTTATGTTATTTTTTTAATTAGATTTTGATTTTTAGACTCTTTCAAATCACTTAAGTTTGAAAGAGCATAAATTTAGTGATTCTTTGTTGAATTTAATTGTTTTCTAAAAATTAAGATTATACTTATTTTAATACAACTTCTAAATTATGAATTTATTAATCTGAAAATAATAATGATTTTAAAAGTTATATTGCAATAGTAAGGTTAATATATAAATTAATACAAAATTACGCATATCATTATAATTTAGGTGATATTATTATCCATTCTAGAAAACGACAAGTCGATAAAATAATCGATGAACATTTGAATAAATTAAAATATTTTGATAAAAAAGGTTCATCTAAAGAGTATTATAAGTCATCATTACTAACAATGAATAAAGTTAAAATTCATAATTTAATCAATTTCAAAAAACCCGATAATCCTATTAAAGTTTCAATTATTGTTCCGGTTTGTAATGTTGAAGAATTTCTTCCAGAGTGTTTAGAAAGTTGCATTAATCAAACATTACAAGATATAGAAATTATTTGTGTAAATGATGGATCTAGCGATGATTCATTAAAAATTCTCCAAAAATATGCTAATAAAGATTCTAGAGTAAAAGTTATAGATAAAGATAATGCAGGATATGGACATGCAATGAACATAGGAATGGATATGGCCTCTGGGGAATATATTGGAATTGTAGAGTCCGATGATTTTGTCGAATTGGACATGTATGAAAAACTTTATGAAATCGCTAGTTTAAATAAATTGGATTTTATTAAAGCAGATTTCTATAGATTTCAACATGACAAACAAGGTAAAATCAAAAAAGACTTGATTAAGGTTGCAGCAAGAGCTAAAGATGTTTATAATACTGTTGTAACTCCTAAAGAGGATACTAGGCTATTTCATTTGGTTATGCAAACATGGAGTGGAATCTATAATAGGCAGTATTTAATTTCCAATAATATAAGGCATAATGAAACTCCAGGTGCAAGTTATCAGGATAACGGTTTCTGGTTCCAGACATTAATGTATGCCGATAAGGTCTTCTTTTATAATGAAGCATTTTATATGAATAGAAGGGATAATCCCAATTCCTCTGTTTATAATGATGGAAAAGTTTATTGCATGCATGAAGAATATGAATATATCAAAGAGAAATTGGATGAAAGTCCAGATTTATATGATTTGTATAAATATCAGTATTCCAGAAAGAAATTCTTAAATTTTTTATTTACTTTTAATAGAATTAGCGACAAATTCAAATGGGATTATGTTTTTTCCATTCAAGAGGAACTTAAAAAAGCGGATGAAAATTTTGAGATTGATTGGGATGATTTCGATGAAAAA
>CADBPS010000062.1 GCA_902796575.1 uncultured Methanobrevibacter sp.
CTAAGCAAGGATTATTCAACTTCATTAACGAAAGAAAAAATGGCTGGAACGAAAATAACAAATTAGCACTAAGAACTTGACAGTCCCCTTCAAAAGATTTAATAATATCTGAAATTATATAATTAACTATAAAATTATTTAATTTAATCGGTGGTTATTATGCATAATAGAGTGGATATTGCTCGCGAATTTGCAAAAACTATTAAATCAGATCATATCATTAAAATTATTTTGTTTGGCTCTGTTGCTCGGGGTGATGATACTGAAGAATCAGATATTGATATTTTGATTATATCTAATAATAGAGAAAACATTCAGCAGACAGTTGATGACGAAATTGCCTGGATTATGTATGATAAGCGGGAATTGATATCTGCACATATAATGGATGAAAAATTTTTCAATCAGACCAAACATTTTTCATTTTTAAATACAGTTTTAAAAGAGGGTGTTACAATTGGATGAAGAGATATATGCATTCATTGAAAAGGCTGAAACAAAATTAAAACATAGTAAACTATTATTTGAAGTTGGGGGATATGCTGATTCAGTTTCATTATCTTATTACTGTATGTTTTTATGTGCCAAGGCACTGTTAGTTAAAAAGAATTGTAAAATTCCAAAAACTCATCAAGGTTTAATTCAACTATTCAGTTTAAAATATGTTCATGAAGATGAATTTAAGTATAATGCTTATAATTATTTAGCTAGTTCCCAATCTGAACGTGAATCTGCAGATTATGGTGCAAAAGATTGTATTGATGAGAAAATTGCACAAAGAAGAATTAATCATGCTGAAGAATTTTTAGTTGAGACAAAGAAATTTTTGTAATGGGATTGCAAACAATTCTATTATAAATTATTATTATCGATGATGGTTTGGATATTATGGTAAATGCTGTTCTTAATCAGGAAAATATTGACACGGGAAAAGAAATAATGGCTGAATTAGTTGCTAAATTTAATAATAATAAAGAATTTTACACATCTAATCTTTTTAAAGAAGAAGAAGCCAAAATAGAATTTATCAATCCGATGTTTGAAGCTTTAGGTTGGGATATACATAATAAGCAATGTCTGGGTCCGAATTTTAAAGAAGTTATTTTTGAAGAATCGCTTGCTGTTGGTAAAGAAACAAAAGCTCCGGATTATTCATTTAGGTTGGGAGGACAGTTAATTTATTATCTTGAAGCAAAAAAGCCAAGTGTCAATATTAAAGAGGATAGAAGTCCTGCATTTCAAGCACGAAGATATGGTTGGAGTGCAAAAATACCTATTGTAATTTTAACTGATTTTGAAGAGTTTGCTATTTATGAAACATCATCTAAACCAAAAGAACATGAAAGGGCAAGTACAAATAGGGTTTTATATTATACTTGTGATGAATATTTGGATAAATGGGAAGAAATTTATAGTCTATTTAGTAAGGAAGCTGTTCAAAAAGAATTATTTCAGAAATTTGTTGACGATATACATCTAAAACTAAAAAAGGTACTCAATCAATTGATAAAGAGTTTTTAAAAGACATTGAGAAATGGCGGTTATTATTGGCAAGAAATATAGCTTTAAGGAATAAAGATTTATCCCTTTCAGAATTGAATCTTGCGGTTCAATTAATTATTGATAGGATTGTCTTCTTTAGAATGGCTGAAGATAGGGGTATTGAAAGATACCAAACATTATATAAACTCGCTGAATCTGATAATATCTATAAACAATTATGTGATGTATTTAAAAGAGCCGATTTAAAATATAATAGTGGTTTATTTCATTTTAGCTTCACTCCAGATTATTCGGAATTTGTTGATAATATTACTTTGAATTTGGAAATTGATGATGGTGTATTTAAAGAGATATTTGCCGATTTGTATTATCCAAAAAGTCCTTATGAGTTTTCAGTAATAAGTCCTGAGATATTGGGTAACATATATGAGAATTTTTTGGGAAGTATCATCAGATTAACTCCATCTCATCAAGCAAAGATAGAACAAAAGCCGGAAGTTAAAAAATCTGGTGGTGTGTTCTATACGCCTCAGTATATCGTTGATAATACTGTTGGTGAATTAATAAAATATAAAACTCCAAATCAAATTGCTAAATTGAAAATACTTGATCCTGCTTGTGGAAGTGGCTCTTTTCTTTTAAGAGCTTATCAAAAACTATTAGATTATCATTTGGAGTATTATTTAAACCTTAAAAAACCTCCTAAAGAAGTTTATTATATTGGCAAAGATAATGTGCCGAGATTAACCATTCGTGAGAAGAAAAGAATACTCACTAATAATATTTATGGTGTTGATATTGATGTGAATGCTGTTGAGGTAACAAAGTTATCACTACTTCTTAAAGTATTGGAAGATGAAAATAAAGATGTTTTAGAATCTCAACAGAAATTATATCAGGAAAAAGTACTGCCAAATTTGTCCAATAACATTAAGTGTGGAAATAGTTTAATCGGAACAGATATTTTAGAACAGGAAGAATTGGAGCATGAAGAAATTTTAAAATTAAATCCTTTTGATTGGAAGATTGAATTTCCACATATATTTGCAAATGGTGGTTTTGATACAGTAATTGGAAATCCTCCATATATTCGTATTCAAACTATGGATAGTTTATCAGTAAAATATTATAAAAATAATTATGATTCTTCTTCTAAAGGAAATTATGATATTTATATAATTTTTGTTGAAAAAGCACTTCAATTATTAAATGATAATGGAATTTCTGGATATATTTTACCTCATAAGTTTTTCACGGCAAAATATGGTATGCCTTTAAGAAATATAATTTCCAAAAATAAAAATTTAAAGAAAATTATACATTTTGGAGACCAACAAGTTTTTGATAGTGCAACAACATACACCTGTTTGTTATTTTTAAATAAAAAAACGTAATAATAAATTTTATTTCGAAAAGATAGAAAGTTTAAATAAATTCAAAACAAATAGTCTTGACAATAAAGACTATTATTTGAGTTGTGATAGTGTTTCTTCTAATGAATGGGTATTTGTTTCTGGAGAAAAGGGAAAATTATTCTATAAACTATATGATATGCCATTCAAAATTGTTGATAAAACAATTATTTCACAAGGATTAGCTACAAGTGCTGATAAGATATATATCATGCCTTAATTGAAAATAATGAGAAAATTTCCCTTGTTCGTTCTAAATTTTTAGATAAAACATTTTCCATTGAAAATGAAATACTGAAACCTTTATTTAAAGGTGCTGAAATTAAAAGATTTGAGCAACCAAATGCAAATAATTTATTAATATTCCCATATTAATATTAAATGATGAATTAAAGCCATTTTCAAGAAAAGATATTAAAAAATATCCATTAGCTTTTGATTATCTTAATCTAACAAAAGATAAGTTATTAAAAAGAAGTAATGTTGATTCTCATAATTGGTGGCTGTATCCATATCCTAAAAACTTATTGCTAATGAATAAACCAAAAATTATTTACCCGGTATTAAGTCAGAAAGGATCATTTACATTAGATGAAAATGGGGAGTTTTATTATGTTGGTGGTGGAAATGCTGGAGGTTATGCCATAACAACAGAATCAAATGATATTAATGAACTTAAATATTTATTAGGAATTTTAAATTCAAAGTTAACTACATTTTTCATTTCTAAAGTAGCTTCATCATTTAAAGGAGGATATTATTCTTTTGGTAAGCATTCATTTGAGCATTTTCCTTTACCTTCTGAAGAATTATTTGATAGTTTAATAATAGATTTAGTTGATAAAATGATAAATTTGAATAATCAAATTCAAAATGTTAAAACTCCACAAGAAGAAAAATTATTAAAAATTCAAATAGATAAAGTTGATAATCAGATAAATAATAGAGTTTACAAACTATATGATTTGTCTGATGAAGAGATGAATATTATTGAAGAAGATATTGGTGATTAGGTAAAGAGAGTTTTGGGAAAATGAAGATGGGATAGATCCAATTACTTATAAAATTAATAATCTTATCAATAGCTATGGTGAGTTTCAGGGGTTAAAAAGTATTAGATTAAATTATTTGAAATTTGCGAATGATTAGCAAAGAGTAGATTTCATCAACGAACAACAGTTTTTTTCAACAATTATTTCAGGAACCTGTAGAAATTGGAGAAATAATTTGTTTCGGGCACTAAGTTTATTGTAATATTAAATCTGTTATGTAATATAAAAACTATTATATATTTTATGTAACATATTTAATGTTACCTGATTATTTTGGTGATATGATGTCTAATTTGCCCTGGGGAAACAGTAAAATTTTAACTGATGATGAATTCTTTAACAGAACACAAGAAATAAGTAATTTAACAAATCTTTTAAAGTCTACAGCTGAAAATAATGCTCCAAATATTTTAGTAACTGGCATTAGGGGTGTTGGCAAAACAGTTTTGTTAAATAGGATTAAGCAGTTAATGGATAATAATTATCTTGTGATATACATGGATTTCAGTATTTCTCAAGCATATCAAAAGAATAATATGTCTTTTAAAGGATTGCTGGACTTTTATTATCAAAAAATCATTGAGGAGGCTCATACAAGGGGATTAAATACTTCAAATCTACATATCAATAAATTTTTTAAAACAAATAACTTTAAATTAAGAGAAGTGGTTGTTGCGAGAGCTTCTGATATCTCTATTCCTATTCCAATTATTGGGACTGAAAGAGATTTGGAAAAATATGTGGATTTTGTTTTTAAATTGCCTCAGTATATTTATAATCATAATAAAGATAAAATAGATGGTATTATAGTCATTATTGATGAATTTCAAATAATAAAAGAATTAAATAAATACCTGGATTCATTTTTATGGAATTTCCGGGGTTATGTGACTGAACAAAGGAATGTTGCTTATGTTTTATGTGGATCAATGGGATTGCAGGATGATTTAATTTCAAAAATTGCTGGTCAGAATGGTGCATTTGGTGGAAGAATGCTTACGATTAATATTAATCCTTTTTCAAAAGAAACAACAAAAAATTATCTTAATCAAAAAGCAATGGAATTAGAATTTACACAGGATGGTTTTGAAAGATTTTATAAATGCACATCCGGTATTCCGTCATATATTAATATTTTTGCAAGACAACTCCCTGCTAATCTGGAATTGGATGAAGATACTGTTATAAATGCATTTGATGATAACATTTCATTAATTGTTACGCACCTGATTAACGAATGGAACAGATTAACTTTAAAAGAAAAAGATATAATAATAGCATTAATTGATTCTCCCCTGAAAAGAATAGATCTTGCATCGAAACTGAATGTTAAATCAGGTTCTCTAAGTGTCAAATTAAATAAGTTGCAAAATTTAGGTTTAATCCATTTTGTCAATGGGGAGTATGATATTTCCGAAAAATTACTTAAACGATGGTTGGAGATAGAATATTTAAAAAAGGGAATTTATCCTTATAGGATTTAATTTATGGATGAAATGTATTTGTGGGATTAATTTTAATAGGTGAAAATATGAGTTTTGTTAAAACGGATAATAATCTGGTTAATTTGTTAGAAGAAACAAAAACAATTTTAAATCGGCATAATTTAACATTAGATGATGTTACTGTGATTTTTAATGGAAAAGTCCTTGAAAATGATGAGAAAATTGCTGCTGAATTGGATAAATGTTATGATAATATGTGGGGATTTTTAACATTCAAGGATATTCAATTGGTAGTTGATGATTATACTTGGTTTGAAAGAGCAAGTTATGATGGAAAAGAAGAATTCATCTTAAAAGCACATCCTTTGCTGAGTGATTTCAAAAATTGTGAGTTTCATCAAGGTTCATTATTATAATTATGTAATACAAAATATATTAAATAACATAAAAGTTGTTATGTATCATACGTAACATAATTTCTGTTACATAATGGAAAATTAATTATCATGGTAATAACAAATCTCTTTGACTTGAACAAATCCTAATTTGAGCTGAAAAATTTATTAACAGGGAATTTATCTGCCAAATCATTAATAACCGCACCATTATTATAATTACAGCATTTTAAAAAAATAAGGGTGTTTAGTGGTGGTTATATGTTATTAATGTCTTTTAAATAGATTTTATCATCACATATTGTATCTACCAAATCCATATCGTGACTTACAAGTAAAAAACCCATTTTTCTTTTTTTAACAATTTTTAAAACAGAATCCAGGATTTGCACTTGTGTTATTGCATCCAGCATTGTTGTCATCTCATCTGCAATCAGGAATTTTGTATTTGGATTCAGTGATCTTAAAACGGAAAATCTTTGAAGTTCACCTCCGGATAATTCCTGGGGAAATCTCGTCAGCCATGATTTCTGTATTCCAAATTCGGACAATAATTCGTCATCAATGCCGAATGATTCTTCCAGAACTCTTTCCATTTTCCATTTTGGATTCATTACCTTTTCCGGATGCTGATAGATTAGCTGAACTGGACAAAATCCTTTTTTTGGCAGTTTATTTCCGTCTAATGTTACTTCTCCCTCGTATTTTCGAACATAGTTTGATAAAATTTTGCATAATGTTGATTTTCCGCTCCCACTGTCTCCAATAAGACCGGTAACCTTATTGTTGTTTAATTCTATGTTAATGTCTTTTAAAAGATAATCGTGGGCTGTTGAATATTTGAATGAAATATTTGTTCCTTTAAGTTCCATATTCATGCACCTTCTTCATATTTAAAACATCTTACTTTTTTGTCTCCAATGTCTATCAGCTGTGGTCTTTCATTTTTGCATCTGTCGAATTTCATCTCGCACCTGTCATAAAATGGACATCCATTTCTAATCTCTCCATGTAAAGGCTGGTGTCCTTTAACTAAATTAAATCCATTTGCGGGAAGTGCGTTATATAATGCTTTAGTATAGGGGTGGAGTAAATTTTCACCGTCTCCGCTGAAATCTTTTGTCTGTGCTATTTCAATTACGTATCCTGAATAGAAAATTCCTATTCTGTCGGCAACATCAAGTGCCGCATGAATATCGTGTGTTATTAACAGTACTCCAATATTATCTTCTTTCATATGTCTAAAATGATTTAGCGTTTCTTCTACGGTTTTTTCATCAAGTCCTGGTGTCGGTTCATCAGCTATTACCAATTCCGGGTCTGACAGCAATGCAGTTGAAACAAGCACTCTTCTGGCCATACCTCCAGATAACTGGTGAGGATACATTTCATCCACTTCAGGTCCCAAATTATAATGCTCGAATATTTCCCGTTGTTTTATTCTCTTTTCTCTTCTTTCTTCATCGCTTTTGCAGTTTCCAATAGCCTGGTCTGAAATTTTCATTAAAGGATCCAGGAAATTTACTGACTGGGGAATAAATGACATTTTTGAACCTCGAAGTTCTTCTTTGTCTTTTTCTGTTAATTCATTTCCCTTGAATTTAATTTTTCCACTTAGGTGTGCATTTTCAGGTAGTATTCCCATTATTGCATGAGCCAGCAGGCTTTTTCCGGAACCGCTTGAACCCAATACTGCCAGTATTTCTCCTTCTTCTATGTTTAATGTTAAATCGTTTATCACGCGTAAGTCTCGTTGATTTAGTCCTTTAGTGTATTGTGTAAATGAAATTGAGATGTTTTCCACATCTAATAAGTCTCCCATCAAATCACCTTTTATGATAAAATTTATATATTATTTTAAACATCAAGTATATTAAAGTTATTTAAAAATTATCGAAAAGTATTACTTATTGAATATTTTTCTTGTGAAAAGTAATACATGGAAGGGTAATTATGAACATTGTTATTAAAGAGTTAACTAATGATAAAGTGGAAATAGATAAGGTCAAGAAATTCTTGTTCAGACAAATCAAGCTGGAATTCGGTTATGATTATGTTCCGGAGTGGCATCAGGATATTGTAGATATTGGTGATTACTATATTAATCCTTCAAAGAATAATTTTTTTGTCGCATATGATAATGATGAAATTATCGGAACAATAGGAATCAGAGGATATGATAAGGATTTTCCGGAATTCAGGGGGATTTACTGCAAGGAAAATACCTCAAGCATATGGAGATTATTTGTTGACAAAAGGTATAGGCGAAAAGGTTTAGGTTCCAAACTATTTGGTGTGGCGGAAAATTTTGCCAATGAGGTTAGTTATAAGAATATTTATTTGCATACCCATAGGACATTAAATGGAGCTATTGATTTTTGGACAAGAATGGGATTTATTATTACTGTTGACACCAATGATGAACTTGCTACTGTCCATATGGATAAAAAAATTAACGGAATTGAAATTACCTCTCCTAAAACTTCAGTTTACAGTGTCGATTTATTTTAACTTAAATTTTTTTAAATGTGCATATTATCTAAATGCTTATTGTATGGAATGAATATGTTTTTCAGGAATTATTTGTTATTATAGTTACTTAGCATAGAATTGTCATGTCTTTTATATACTAGTTCTGACAAATATATTATCATGCCAAAGAAAAGTAAAATTAA
>CADBPS010000063.1 GCA_902796575.1 uncultured Methanobrevibacter sp.
ATGCAAAACAGGACAACAAACACTTGAACTTAACGAAACGAAAGAATTAACAACGCTAGATTCCTTCGCTTAATCTAGCACCCTATTAAATAAATATTTGTTTAAACAAGGTTTGAACTTATTTGCATTAATTTTTTTTTAAGTGATATTTAGATTTATTTTTAACAGTATTAATGGGATGATAAACCGAAGTACTATGTGTTTATATCGCAAAATTTTCTTTACTTAAAAAAGAATTTGTTTTCAGTAAAAAATAAGTTGGTGATAGTTGTTATCTGTTGTTAGTCAAGTGAAAATTCATGAAATTAGTGTTATGCTTTTGAAAACCTTGTGATTGGTAAATTAATTTCTAAGAATTGCAAATGCCATATATCCAACAAACAAAGCTAATAGTATAACTCCTTCTTTTTTATCAAATTTATTCTGGGTTTTTCCAAAAATCAAACATAGTATTGTAATTCCAACAAGCAAAGCAATATCTACCCACATATTTGGATTAATTAAAATCGGGCTGATTGCACTGCTTGCACCTAATACGAATAATAGGTTGAAAATATTTGAACCAATTACATTTCCTATAACCAATTGATTTTCATCTTTTTTTAAGGCAGTAAGTGATGTAACAAGTTCGGGCAGTGATGTTCCAATTGCTACAATTGTCAAACCAACCAGTGTTTCACTCATTCCGAAAGCTATTGCAATATATGAAGCACTGTCTACTACTAATCTGGCACCTATTATTATGCCAATCACACCGCCAACAATGTAAATTATACTTTTTCCAATACCCATTTTTGGTTTATCAATAATTTCCGATTCTTTAGAGTGTTTAGCACTGTAAACAAGATAAAATATATATGCTACCATTACTGCGAGTAAAATTATTCCTTCAATTCTTGAAAGATTCCATCCAATCAGGACAAATGCTGATAATAATAGTGTAATAATAACTAAAAATGGCATGTCTTTGTTTAAAACATCTCTGCCAATTTTCAATTCATTTAAAAGAGCACATAGTCCTATAATCATCAACATATTAAACAGATTACTTCCAATAACATTACTGACTGCTAAAGCATTGCTCCCACTTAGTGATGATGTTATAGAAACGGCCGCTTCCGGGGCACTTGTTCCTAAAGCAACAATTGTAAGACCGACAATTAATGTAGGTATTTTTAAAATAGATGCAATATTGCTTGATCCGTCAACAAAAAAATCCGACCCTTTAATCAGTAAAACAAAACCTACAATCAACAATACAACTTGAATACCAATTCCTGCTAAATCCATTTAATCACCATCCTCTTCATGATTTTTGCCTAGATCAGTCACCAGAATCTTATCAATTTGATGTCCGTCAAGATCTACTATTTCGAAGCGGAATCTTTCCCATTCATATACATCATTAACATCGGGCACTGTTCCGCTTCTGCTTAGTATGAAACCTGCAAGAGTGGTGTATCCGTCTTCTTCTTCATTAGGAAAGCTATCATCGATATTAAAAAGCTCCTTAAATTTATCTATTCCAAATCTTCCATCAATCAACCAGCTTCCGTCTTTTCTCTGTGTAGCTATTGGTTCATCGGTTTCATCAATTCCAGGAATGTCTCCTACAATTCCTTCAAGAAGATCGTTTAATGTGATTAGTCCTTCTACGCTTCCAAATTCATCGACAACAAGTGACATATGGACATATTCTTTATTTTCTTTAAATTCATTAAGTAATTTCAGTGTTTCTAAATTTTCGGAAACGACTAATGGCTCTTTTACAATTGAATTAATATCAAATTCTTTTTCACTGAACATCATAGAAAGAATATCTTTAGCCTGAACAACACCAATAAAATCATCCAGTTCATTGTGTGCTATCGGGAAAATTGATCTTTTACTTTCCATTATTTTAACCTTGTTAACTTCTTTTGAATCTTCAAGATTAATCCAAATTATTTCGTTTCTTGGAGTCATTATTGATTCAACTTTCTGATCATCAAGTTTAAATACTCTTTTTATAATATTTTCTTCTTCCAATTCAATTGTACCTTCGACCCGTCCTTCTTCGATTAGCAATTCAATTTCTTCTTCAGTAATATTGCTGTCCGACTTTTTTTCTATTCTCATCAGCCATATTACGAAATTAGTTGATTTTGCAAGTACTGTTCCAACAGGTTTTGAAAATTTTAAAAGCAATTTCATGGGTCTTGCCACTCTCAGCGAAACATTTTCCGGATCATTTAATGCAATTACCTTCGGAACCAGTTCCCCAATGACCAATGATAAATATGTAGTGACAATTACAACAACCAGTAAACTTACAGTTCCTGCGTAAGGAATGTATGGTGCGATAACATGGGATAACGGTTCTGATAATGTAGCACCACCAAATGCACCGGTTAAAACTCCTATTAATGTAATTCCAACTTGCACTGTTGATAAAAATCTGTTTTGATCTTCAAGTAATTCGAGCACGATTCCTGCCCGTTTGTCTCCTTCGTTTAATAACATCTGTAATTTTGCTTTTCGGGTGGAAACAACAGCCAATTCTGCCATTGACAAATACCCTGTAAGTATAATTAAAATTAGTATAATGATTACTTCTAATATTTCTCCTGCCATTTTAAACAGACCTTATTTATATTATAACTCACTAGCTAGTTTAAAGCCAGTATTTCCATATATTTCATCCTGCATCTCTTGTACTGCAAGCGAGGCTTCCTCACGCGTAGCAACCCTCTTAAAGATTCTACGTTGCTTGACCTTTAATGTTTTTCCGCATACACACTTTCGGGTAGCAACACCTTCTTTTCCATACAGTACTCTTCCACAATCGCAACGAAATATGAGATACATAATTACTTCCTTTAAATCATATTTTTGTATTAATATTCTTCATAAGGATATAAAAAACTTTTTAATTATCCTCCAAATATCTTCATGAACAATGGGATAAACACCTGAGATGGAAGTATAACCAATGTAGCTATGCTGACTGCAATATTTGTTCCAATAACAACAAGTAAAATTCTAAAAATATTATTATTCCATAATTCTCTTGCGCTTTTGATTTTTGCCAAATTGTTAATATCTTTTTGCCTAACTTTCCTGTACTTTGCTTCAGTTAATCCTGAAAACCATCCTGCAGCAAGTAATGGATGAATTATCGTTAATGGAGCAACCAAACCTCCAACAATGGCTGACTGTATTTTGGATCCTGATAAAATTGATCCTAAAAATCCCATCAGCATACTTATTGCTACAAAATCATATATGTTCCACGTGATATTTATCCCATTAATATAAGCCAGAAAAAATATCACAACGAATAATATTGGTATTAGTGCCAAAAAGATTTTAGCCCATGGTATTCCCTTGTTGTCTTCGACTTTGTTTAATTCTTCAAGAGGAGGAATTGTTTCAGGATTATCTAAATATCTGTTAATTCCCGGCTTATGTCCTGCACCTACAACAGCAACCACTTTATCTTCGGGAATTCTAAGTAAGTTTCCTGCAAGATAAGCATCTCTTTCATGAACTAAAACTTCGTATATTTCAGGAGCTTCATCCTTGAACATTTCAAGCAGGCCATCCAGTTTATCCGGATTCTTCATATCTTCAATGGATATTTCCTCTTCATCAATATCTCCGGTCAGCACTCCATATAAAAATTTAAGTTTATCAAAGAATGACATTCTGTTTAATGCCCTTTCCAATGTTGTATTAACATTACGATCAATCAATGCAATCGGAATATCCAAATCTTCTGCAGCTTCAATTGCACTGATCATTTCTGAACCGGGTTTTACATCAACATCTTCCCCAATTTTTGACTGGAAATAGGATAATACTGTCGCTACCAGAAATAGTCCTACTTTATTTTCTTTGATTATTTTTGTAACTGAGATGGTGTCATCTTCTTCAATTCCCATCATGGAATTTTTAAGCTTGGTATATCTTGCAAAATCAAGTTCAATAGCTACTCTATCAGGTTTCAACTCATAAATTGTATCTTTAACCTCTTCCACACTATTTGCGGATACATGAGCAGTACCTATTATCGTTAAACATTCTCGTTTCATTAACACTACACTCTTGTAAATTTTATATTCACCTTAAATGTTTTTGTTTACTTTATATTTAAATATAATCCATACTGTCTTTGGTGGGAATGTCATAGAAATATTGATATTTTGAAAATGTACTCAAATATTTTTAAAAGAAAAAAATATATGTTGGAATGGTTACCGTCTTAAAAATTATTTAAATGTAATAAAATGAAGAAAAATTGTTTATATGTACTGTTTCATTTTATATTGAAAAATGCCCTAAAATTTCATGCTGAAATTGAATTTAATTGGATTTATTTTAAATCTTTCATTGTTTTCAAACATGAGTTATTTATAGATAAAAAAATGAGACATATATAAAGGCTTGATTGATAAAAAAATAATATGTTAATTATTTTATAATCTTCGGTGTGAACAAAGTGATTGAAAATAACCTAGAAATCCAAAATTTTATCCAAAATCAAATCAATGAAATCCAATTTCTATTAAATAATGAACTATGTCATCAAAATATTAAATTGACGCCCCGGTCAGAGTTGAAGAGATAAAAATATACATTGATGATTTTTTAGGGGGAAACAACATCAATCGTTTTCTAACATTGCCTGGCCTAAGGGGTGTTGGAAAAAGTACACTTCTTTTAGAAGTCTATGACTATCTATTCAATAAGAAAAATGTCAATCCAGAAAATATATTGTATGTTTCGTGTGAACAATTGAATTATATTCAAAAATGTGATATTTATGCCGTAATCGAGAATTATCTAAAAAATTTTCATAATGCAAGTATTAAAACTTTAAATCATCATATATTTCTACTAATTGATGAATCACATTACGATAAAAATTGGTCACTTGCAGGTAAGATGATTTATGACCAAAACAAAAAAATTTTCATGATATTCACCGGTTCATCAGCCTTAACTTAAATTATGATGCGGAAGCCGCTAGAAGAATAATTAATTACAATATAAATCCTTTAAATTACACACAACACTTAAATTTGAAATACAAATATGATTCATTTGATTTATCAAATGCTTTAAGAGATTTAATTTTCACAGGAAATGTGGAAGATGCAATTAAATTTGAACAAAAAGTCAATCATGATTTGTTAAATTTAAAAGAATATTCATCTATTGATTGGGACAATTATTTTAAATTTGGGGGATTTCCCCAGGTTATGTTTGACACAAGACAAAGAGACATAGTTAAAAAAATGTTTAATTCTCTAAACACAGTTATTCAAAAGGATTTGGGAACAATTAAAAATATCACTACTGACACCCAAAGTTATGCCATGATGATATTGAAATTCTTAGCACAAAAATATCCTGGTGATGTTTCACAAAATAAACTATCTTCAGAGCTCAAATGTCCTTTCAGTACAATAAACACATTGTTTTATCTATTTGAAAAAACACAATTACTTTTCCATTACGATGATTATGGTGGCATAAACCATAGGACAAAAAAAGACAGGCAGTATTATTTTGCAACACCCAGTATTCGTCACATAATTAATTTGACTTTTGGAGTCACTAAACTAAAAGAAGAGGAGTATGAATGAATTTTATTTGAAAATTTTGTTGCATCCTTATTGTTTAATCTGATACATGATGATAATTTCTTTGATTTCGATGTGTTTTATGAAAAAAGGAAGGGTGGTGTTGATTTTCTTTTAAGTAAGATATTTGAAAATCCTATTCCTATTGAAGTCGGCAATAAAAATAAAGATAAATGTCATGTCATAAATGCAATGAATCGCTATGACTCAAATCATGGAATAATTGTTTCACAAACAACAAAAACTATCAAAAAGGATGGGGATATAATATATATTCCAATGAAGACATTTTCATATATTTAACATTTATCTAACAAAGCATCTTCTAAAGGTCAGTAAATAAAAAGTAAGTAACTCCAATATTTATTGCAATTAAATTGATGAAAAATTTGCTAATACTTGGATACTTATCAAAATATATCAAGTTGAAATAATCAACTTAAATTAATTTTTCAGCCTCTTGAATAAAGATTTCAGCTTCTTCCAATACGGAATGCGCATCTTCTTCACTAAATGTGGCAAAAGAATCATAACTGCTATCCTTTCTATCTGTTTTTGCTTTTGTTAGAAAACCAAAAACATGTTTATCAAAAATCCCTGTTTTAATATATTCTCTGCCAAAAAGCATTATAAGTCCCTCATGGGATTTTGCAACAATATTTTTCTTAGTCAATAATGCAGTTGCAACTTGAAACATTGCATAATATGAATGAGAAACAGTTTTACCTATACTTAGATGAATTAAATAAAATCTTAGCAGTGTTTAATTCATCTTTAGCCAAGTTAAATCTGCAATAATTTTTTTTTTATTGATGTATTCTTTATCCAAGAACTATTCCCTCCTTTAAAACATTAGTTAAAAAAGGAAAATTCCGAGTTTCATTAAAATAATCTTCACTCATCAAATGGGCGGAAATAAATTCCTCATCATTAATAACAACATCAACAACATTATTAATTTCATCACGAATTTCATGAGCAACCGGTGAAACAATTAAAATATCAATATCTGACTCTTCACCATCTTCTCCACGAGCAACAGAACCAAATAAAATAATAGTAACAATATTATCCGAATTAATATTATCTGCAAATCTTTTAGCAATTCTAATTCTATCATTCATGAAAAATCACCTAGATAATGGTATCAATTTTATCAATAATAAATATTTTCAACTTAAACATTATGAAAAAAAACATTTTTTACAAAAAAATATTTTTCCAAGTATTTTCATTTCCTTTGAGTTCAAAACAGTTGCATTTGAAAATAAAAATGGTTGTTTTTTGTATTCATTATATTTAAGCAATGTATATTGGGAAGTATGGCTGTTATTGCTTTTTAGATAGTTCTTTATGATTTTGAATGGGGATATTTCAAAGTGCTGCCAGCTCGTTGGAGAGCAGTTTTAAATTTGAACCAGTAATGTATATGTTGTTTTCAATGAAAAAACTTAATCACAGTTTTTAATATCATTCAATTCTTGCTCTAATTTATCAACTTTATCCTTATATTCATTTAATTCTTGTGACATTTTCATTAGCATATCAGAGTCTATATCAGTTTCACGGGTATTGGTTGGGGTTTTATCCGTGTTGGCATTGTCCGTTTGTTTTATTTCATCGCTTATTTTTTCTTCCTCTTTTTTCTCACCTAAAAACAGCGTAAAGAGCAACATTCCAAGAACAGCGGCAAATGTCATTGGAGCATAAAGGGCACTTGCAATAAGGAGTCCATCCGGTTGAGGAGTTAATACGATTATGAGGAACATGTCAAAGCCGCTATATAAAAGCATTAAAAGTCCTGCTTTATATGGTCTTAAGAATTCATGGTCGTTCCATCTGTAAATGAGACTTCCAACAATACCTGCAATTATTGTTGAAATACCACATGGCAGGGCAGTAGGACCTCCCATGCCATATCTCCAGAGTCCGGATATTATTCCCACAGGTATCCCGACATATGGTCCTCCAAGCATTGCTGATATCATTACAATTAATCCTCTTGAATTAGCAGGAATTCCATGGATATCCATAGTGAAATACGATGCAAGAATTCCTAAAACAGAACATATGATAATCTGCCATATTATGATTCTACGGGAAGTTTCACCTTTAATTATGGATTTAAAACTTTTAGTTTTAGTGGCTATGTATGTTAAAATCAAAATCACGGATAATACTCTAAACATTTCTAAAAAGGGCGCCAATAATGATTCTCCATTAGTGGATTTGTTGAAATATGCAATAGTAAGGCTTAGCAAACCCATAATAATTAAATACCCGATTTCATAGACTGATCCGTCAGTTTGTTCCTTAAGTTTCGTGAGTCTGGTGGAAATGAAACCTAAAATTATGATTGCTGAAATGATTGTAACAAGATCATGTAAAACTACAGCATTCACATGCTCAACAGTAATCATATAGGCAAATATATTAATAAATAAGGCAACATTAAAAATAAACAGTATTGAAAGTAATATTAGAATCTTTTTATTACCTGAGAGTTTATTTTTAAGATTAGATAACATATTATTCAAATCCTTCAAAAATAATGTTAATGCCATTATTTATTGATTTTTATGATATTAAATTATGTGTTTTTACTGCTCATTTTTGTAAATAGCACAGAAAGTCCAACAACAATAATCGTGATGATTATATCTACTGCGATTTTAAGGGAATTTGCATCATTGAATAATTTTACAAGTCCTAATATCCAAATTCCAATTAAAAGAATTGGCAATAAATATTTTAGTGTGAAAACCCATGTTTTTCCAACTTTAAAAGTTGAAAATTCATTTAATGTAGGCATAACCTTTTCAACTCCATAAAACCATCCGAATATTATTGCCTGAACTCCAATCAAAATTAATATTCCAAAATTATTTACAAATTCGTCTACGGCCCCTACTAAATAGCTGCTGATTCCTGTTGAATAAATAACAGTTCCTATACAGGCAACAATTGTAAGGATTGTAACTCCTTTTTTTCTGCTCCACCCAAATTTATCGCACAATGATGAAAGCAACGGTTCAAACAGTGCAAATGAGGAAGTAAAGCCTGCAAACAATATTGATAAGAATAAAAATGGAGCGATTACATGTCCCACTGATCCCATTGCATTGAATATTTGCGGAAATATGATGAATATTAATCCCGTGCCTTCAGTGATTAGTTCATTCATTGGTATTGAGGAGGTTAATGACATGTATCCGAGTATTGAAAATACTCCAAAAGCTATGAAAATCTCATATAATGAGTTTGCAATAACTACAAATAGTACTTCATCATTTAACTTTGAATTTTTAGGCAGATAGCTTGCATATGTATATACCATGGCCTGACCTATGCTTAAGGAGAATATGGTTTGCCCGAATGCCGCAAGCCAAACATTAATATTGAAAAGTGCCGACCAGTCCGGAGTGAGTAATGTAGTTATTCCAATGTTAAATCCGGGCAGTGTGAATGCATAAACAAAAATCAGTATCATGATTATAAATAATAATGGAATTAAAACAGTCGATATCCTGCCAATCCCTTTATCCACTCCTTTAATGGAGATTATCCAAAAGATTGCCCATAAAATTAATGTGCAAATCAGGGTGGGAAATATTATTGTAGTGGCAGATGCCAAATTTGAGCTTCCCCCAACATAACTTGCAAAAAAGGATGAAGGGTCATTTCCCCATCCGAAAGTAAAACTGTTTAGGAGATATGCAAAGTCCCATCCCAATATGACCATGTAATAAATCACAACGATAAATACGAATAAAACCAGCATCCATGCAATGATTTCGAATTCGGGGCGAATGCTGTGCATCAAATTAGAAAAACTTTTTTTGAAGCTGAATCCCAATCCATACTCCAGAATTAAAAATGGAACTCCCATGACTAGAATTGCAATTATGTATGGTATGAAAAATGATCCTCCTCCGTTGGAATAAAGCACATAACTGAAACGCCAAATATTACCTATTCCGATTGTAAGACCGATCATTGCTAGAATGAAAGTAAATATCGAACCCCATTGTGAATTTTTATTCATTTTAGTTCCCCTCTGGTTTAATTCTTGTAAGAATCACACTAAATGCAAGAACAGTGGTCATTATGATTATGTCTACTGTTATTTCAAAGGAATTTGCATTTGCAAATAAATTACTTATTCCAATTAACCACATGATAATTAAGACTAATGGTAAAACGTATTTTATAATGAATTTCCATGTCTTTCCAACTTTAAATCTGCTGTTTTCATTTAATAGAGGTATCAGTGAATCTACATCATATATCCATGTGAAAATAATACACTGTATTGCTATTAACAGTAAAATTCCAAATTCATTAACAAATCCGTCAACAACACCAACAAGATAACTGCTGATGCCTGTTGTAAATATTAATGATAATGCACACCCAATTATCGATAAAATAGCTACAGTTTTCCTTCGGGACAAGTCAAATTTGTTTTCAATTGAGTTCACCATAGGTTCAAAAATTGCAACTGCTGATGAGATTCCGGCAAACAGTATTGTTATAAACACTAATGGTGCCAATATACGTCCGGCAATTCCCATGATATTGAAAATCATTGGAAATACGATGAATATTAATCCTGTTCCTTCACTGACAAGCTGAATCATTGGTGTTCCGGAAGTAAATGACATATATCCTAAAATTGAAAAAATACCGAAAGCGGTGAAGACTTCGAATGCGGAATTTGCAAATACTACCAGTAAAACATTGTCATTTAATTTGGATTTTTCAGGCAAATAACTTGCATATGTAAAGGCAATGGCCTGTCCCATACTTAAAGAGAATAGGATTTGGGAAAATGCCACAAGCCATATGTTAATGTCCAGCAATTTTGTCCAATCTGGTTTTAGCAGTGTTTCAATACCTATATTTGCACCGGGAAGAGTTAAAGCATAGATTACAATTATTGCCATAAGGATAAAAAGGGCAGGAATTAAGATTTTCGAAAGTTTTCCTATCCCCTCATTTAAATCTTTGTGGGATACAAACCATACTATAATCCACATAATTAATACACAGACTGTAGTTGGAATCAAAAGAAAACCTATATTATTCAGATTAGAACTTCCTCCAACACTTTCAACAAAGTATAATGCCGCATCATTTCCCCATTGAAAATTCAAACTTGAACCTAAATATACTAAATCCCAACTTAATATAACCATATAATAGATTACCACTATAAAAACAAATAATAGTAATATCCAAGAAATATACTCCAGTTTTGGATTAATTCGCCTTAATGTATTTGAAAAAGAGTCCTTAAAACTAAAGCCTATACCATATTCTAAAATTAAAAAAGGTATTCCCATAATAGCTATTGCGATTAGATATGGAATAAAAAATGATCCTCCCCCATTGGAGTATACTACATAACTGAAACGCCAAATATTACCCAGTCCAACCGCCGCACCAATCATTGCAAGGATAAATGCCAGCGGTGAATTCCACTGTGTTTTCTCCACCATATTTTTTTTCACCTGTTATATCCTTTGATGTTTTTTCAATAAATAATTAATTATAATGAGGTCTTATTGGTTAATTATCGTACTAAAAAAGGAGTATACAATTTTAATTTTCTTTAATTAAACAGATTAATATTATAGCTATGTCATATTCATCTTTGATCGAGTTATTTCTTTAATTCTATTATTGTGTTGGCTATTTTGACCCTAATTTAAATAATAGAAAGCAAAAAAAAGAATATGGGGGATTTAACTGATTCTCATACAAATAATGTATGTCGTCAAATGGGATAAAACTTCAATAAAAATCTCAAAATCAGATTCAATTTAGAAAAGAAAAATCAGATTTAAAATAAAAATTGACAGAATACAAAAAGGATTAAAAGGCTATTTCATTGCAGGAATAAAATCAGTGAAATGTTCACTTAAAAATTTAAAAATAGCAATAAATAAATTTAATAGCTTATTGAATAAAAATGGGGAATTACTATTAACTACATGTGATTTTATTTATTTTAATGACATACTGAAATGGAAAATGTATTTTTTAGGTTAATACATCTCCTTCATTAGCCTTAATCATGAAATATGTGAAATACAATATGTTACTGAATTCATATTTTGCTCTGCCTTTTAAACCAGTCTGATTTAAAATTCCAATCTTAATCATTTTTGTCAGAAAATCACTTAAAACTTTGTTTTTATCATCAGATAAAATATGTTCCAGTTCGGGACTGTCAAGTTCTTAGTGCTAATTTGTTATTTTCGTTCCAGCCATTTTTTTCTTTCGTTAATGAAGTTGAATAATCCTTGCTTAGTTCTGAATATTTTTTTAATATGTTTGTTTAATGTATTGCCAAAAATAATTTTCTAATTTATTGTCAGTACGGTCTAATTTTCCTTTATATTCTTTTGTGAGGAATTTTATGTATTTTTTATAGTTTGG
>CADBPS010000064.1 GCA_902796575.1 uncultured Methanobrevibacter sp.
TAAAAATATAAAAAACTTTCTAAAATAAAAATATAACAGTGTTAACAAATAATCAATTTTTGCTTAAGTTTCTAGCAGTGCTTTATTAGACATTAAAGTTTGTTAAATCAAAATATAGAAATTTTTGTCATCAGTTAAAGGGCTGTTATATTATATATAGAAAACATTAAGATTCAATGCAAAACCCGGACTGTCAGTTTCAGATAATCTGCATATTGTCACTGTAAACGTGAATTTCAATATTACAAAAAGATTTATTCATTAAAATCTATTCTGAATCAGGGGTTTGACATAATAAAAGTATTCTTTTCACTTATAAGTGGACAAAAATATAATTATAATTAAAAATTTTAAATAAGCAGCGAATAAAAACTGGAAGCATAATGCAATATTTAATAATATCTCACACAGTAGATAGGCCCAATAGTATTATAATCTAAAAACAGCTATTGAATGGGGAAAATAACATAATCTATCATAAAAGAAAAGAAAAATTTAATATATAATGTCAAACACATATCACAGTAAGGTGATTTTATATGTGTTCAACCGGAGGTCCGATGGCGGATATTGATTTAAAAAAATTAAAAACAAAAAAATACAGATGTTTAGATTGCGGTAATGAATTTAAGGGTCTCGGTAGGAAAGTTGTTTGTCCATCCTGCCAAAGCGATAATGTTGAATTAAAAGAATAAACAGTGTTTATTCAACTCTTTTTTCTTTTTTGTGATAGATATGAATATTGATTTTAACAGTGATGAAATACTGTTTTTGGAAGGTGAAAACGGCCTTGTCGGTGTTGTTAAAGTAGCACAGGACAATAAAATGTTATTTATTGCAACACAGGATAATGAAGAAATTGTTCAGTTCCTTCAAAAAGATGATATTATAGCTGTGTCCAATTTTAAAAAAGACAAACGTGCAATAAGATCACAGGCTTACTTGACACGTGAAGAAGATTCACCAATTGTTATTTTAAATAAAGACCATCCTTCCACCAAAAGACTGTCTCAGGTACTGTCAGTAGGGGAAAGGGTAAACTTGAACTGCAATATCACACCCGGAACACACCCTGAGCAGGATATTTTATGTTCCTGTGATTCATTATCAGGACTAAGCATTATTAAAACACCTACAGGCGTTAAATTAAGCAGAAAAGATATTAAATATAGTATTGAAAGGTTTTAAAATGACAGGTATCGAAATAGTATATACTCTTTTAGGCGAGATAGTTGTCATTCTGGCAATACTCATTGTAATACTCTTTCTCTTCTCGATTTTTTTCGGCAAGCTTATTCTTAAAAAGGGAATTGTAATACTGCCAAAAGTCACGCTGTTCATTATTAATACACTTTATTCACCATTCAAATCTATAGCCAAATTATTAAAACTGGATGCCCATCTAATTGACGATATAAGCATTGAAATTAGAAATGACATCAACAAAAAGAAATTCACTAAAATACCTGCTTCCAAAACACTGATATTCCTGCCGCATTGTTTAAGACACAGAGATTGTCCGGCCACTTTGCAGAAAGAAGGTATTAAATGTACCTGCTGCGGTTTATGTTCAATAGGTGTCATTAAACGTAAGGCTCAGCCCCTCGGATATAAATTATATATTGTTCCGGGATCCAGTTTTGTCAAAAAAATTGTGCTTGAAAACAGATTTGAGGCAGTAATCGGAATTGCATGCCATGAGGATTTAAATCAGATGATGATGTTGCTTTCGGATTTCTGTCCGCAGGGAGTACTGCTTAAAAAAACAGGGTGTTTTGAAACAAAAGTTGATGTCAGCGAAGTACTGGATAAAATTAATTCAAAAATTTAATCATAGTACTCCATGAATGCCTTGGATTCAGGAGCTTGACTAAATTCTTCTATAAAATCTTTTAAATCTTTGATAAACTCTTTTTTTCTCTCATCAATATCTTCAATTATAGAATAATCCTTTTTCACTGCAATATCCATAATAATATCATCAGTTTCGAGAGTGAGTTCAGGGAAAAATAAATTATCAGTATCTTCCATATTTTATCCCCTTCCAAGTTCCTGATGTGCTCTTGCTAAATGCCCCGCAGCCAGTGCACCGACAAGAGATAATTCACCTGCAAGAACTGTAGCTGCAACAATTTCAGCAAATTCACGAGCTTTACCCGAACCTGCAACACCTAAAATATTCAATCCTTCGTTTGCTACTTCAAGGCTGGTTCCACCTCCAACAGTGGCAACCGGCAAGTCCGGAAGATTAACTGAGAAATATAAATCTCCATCACGAGCTTCTGCAGTGGTAATGCCTAGTGAACCTTCGACAACATGAGCAGCATCCTGACCCGTTGCCAGAAAAATAGCTGCAACCATATTGGCATAATGTGCGTTATAGCTTAAGCTGCCGCCGGCTGCGGAACCTATCAGGTTTTTGGCAATATTGACTTCCTGCATAGCCTCGGCAGTTGTTTTAAGTTTTTTCTCAACAATATCTTTAGGTATCAGTATATCTGCAATAACACTTTTTCCTCTCCCTTCAATCATATTGATTGATGCAGGCTTTTTATCAACACAAACATTACCGCTTAATGCGATATGATGAGCATCAGTTTCACAGGCCATTTTATCAAGTATTTTTTCGGTTGCAATAGTTACCATATTCATACCCATACTGTCCCCTGTTGAATAAACAAAACGTGGGTATATATATGATCCTACAACCAGTATAGGGTCTATTTTTATGAGTTTACCATGTGATGTTGTGCTTTCAGCAATTTCTTTTAATTCATTAAAATTATCGATAAACCATTGTTTGATTTTTAAAGACTGTTGGGCACTTTCCGTTTTAATAACTGGAGCCCTGGTCATTATGTCAGATATTACATGAGTGTTGACACCGCCTGAGGCAGTGATAGTTGATGCTCCTCTGTTAATCGATGCAACAAGTGCACCTTCAGATGTTGCAAGAGGAATAAAAACATCTCTTTTACAGTAATCACCGTTTATTTTAAGGGGACCTGCAACACCCATCGGTAGCTGGAGTACTCCAATTGAATTTTCAATATTTCTTGCGGAAGCCCTCTGCATGTCAATGGAATAGTTTCCAATATTATCAAGAGAGATAGAATATTTCTTCTCTAAAAATTTTCTTCTGATATCCGTTGCTTCATCGGCGGGAAATTCCCTGTCAACCTGATAAAGCTTAATTTCACCGTTCAATAATTTATCAATAATATCATTAGAATTCATTTAAATTACCTTATTAAGTAAATCAACAATTTGAGAAGGCATTTTAGCCACTTCAACACCAGCACCATTTAAAGCTTCAGTTTTACTTTTAACTGTACCAGTATTTCCTTGAATAATAGCTCCTGCATGACCCATTCTTTTACCAGGAGGAGCTGTTCTTCCTGCAATGTAAGATACAACAGGTTTTGACATTTCTTCCTTAATGTATTCAGCAGCTTTTTCCTCAGCATTTCCACCGATTTCACCAATCAGTACAACTGCATCGGTATCTTTATCCGCTTCAAATCTTTCTAAAATATCAATGTAATTGGTACCTACAACAGGGTCACCACCGATTCCGACACAGGTACTCTGACCAATGCCTGCACGGGTTAACTGGCTTGCAATTTCATATGTTAAAGTACCGCTTCTTGAAATTACACCAATATTTCCTTCAGCAAAAATATGTGTAGGCATAATTCCCAATTTGCCAACACCCGGTGAAATAACACCTGGAGTATTAGGACCAATAACTGTAGTTCCCATTTTTTCGGCATAAGCCATGATTTCCAAGGAATCATGAACTGGAATATGTTCTGAAATAATAATAACCAAATCCAGATGTCTGATTGATTCGAAAGCAGCATCTTTCGCAAATTTAGCCGGAACAAAAATAATTGAAGAATTAATTTCATTTTGTTCACAGGCTTCTTCAACAGAATTGTAAATAGGCACATCCAAAAAGGTTTGACCCCCTTTTCCAGGAGTTACACCAGCAACAATCGACGTGTCATAATTCAACATTTGTTCAGTGTGAAAGGAACCTTGTTTTCCGGTTATTCCTTGAACTAAACACTTAGTATCTTTATCTAATAAAATCATATAAAATTCCCCATATTTTAACGTAAAATTCTTGTTTTATTTTCAAATGGAATAGCTAAATCAATAATATTACCATTCATAAAAGCTGTAGCGGAAAATATAACACTACCTGGTATGACATTACATACAGTACCTCTTCTAACCAAATAAGTATTTTTATTCCCCAAGGCGGCTCCAATCATTGCACCTGCAACAACACCGACTGATTCAATATTACTAACAGTTGCAACAATAACGGGATCATCAGTTTCAGATGAAACATAGCCAACTCCAGGAATCTTTTTCACTTCAGATTCAATTAAATCGGAAACATCAGTGACATTATCCATACCCTTTGCTGCTTTAATAGCAGAATTTGCGACATTGCCAACAAATGATTCTCCACCGTATGTATCAAATCCCAAAACAATGGCATCAGGATAATAGCCCTGACGGAAACTTGCTTCAGCATAGGAAATGCCTTCACCGGCATCTTCAATGTCTTTTGAAATTCCAGATAAATCGCCCATATTCTCGGCGCAGTCTTTTAAAATATCAACAATACCTTCATTAATAGTTTCAAGCAAATCATCTTCAACAAAGGCACTGACAACAACATCATCCCCAGTAACATTTGTCAAAGCAGCATCAAGAGCTCCTAACTCTTTAAGTCTATAAAGATTTTCTTCAATATTATTTACTAATGAATCACTACAGGACACATCATTTTTAGATATATCTGCTCCTATAGCCGTAATTTTCAAAATAACACCTTTTGAATTTAATTATAAAAACAAATAAAATAACAAGTATTTTATCTGATAATAAGTTATGTTTTTCAATTCATATAAATATAAGCACTAAAACCAAAAACTTGAAGAGGGATTGGACTTTGCAAAAAATTTCATGAAATTGCCCCACCGCATGATAGATTAGAAAAAATTAATAATATAATCAATCAAAAATGTTATATAATGTATTCCCAAACTAAAATAGCTATTCCAATTTTTCAATCCAAAATTAGTGAAGTGATTGAAGTTGCAAAAGATTGTATTGATAAAGGTGCTGATGTTTTAGAATTTAGAATAGATGCTTTAAAAAATCCTGACTTTAAGGAAATCAAAAAAGCTATTGATGAAATTAATTTCCCAATAATTGCAACAAACAGAATAATAACAGAAGGAGGGTCTTTTAAAGGATCCGAAGAAGAAAGAATTGATATTTTGTATAAATGCTGTGATATCGTAGAGTATGTGGATATTGAACTTCAAAGTGATGATGAATATATTAACAGGATACACGATACAGGCGTTAAAACAATTGTATCATATCATGATTTCAAAAAGACCCCTGAACTTGACGAAATAACATATATTGTCAAAAAAGAACAGGAGCTTGGAGACATTGCAAAAGTTGCATTCATGCCTAATGATTTAGATGATACACTGAAAATTTTAGCTATTCTTTCACACTTTGATAATACAATAGCCATATCAATGAGTGATTTAGGAAGCTACACCAGAATTATGGCATCAAAATTCGACTCCCCAATTACATTTGCTGCAGGAAGGGATGTTACAGCACCTGGCCAGATTGATATTGAAACAATGAAGGCACTGCTCAATATGAATTTGAATATAATGGAATAAAAAGAAGGCATTAAAATGAACAAAAGCATTATTTTGTTAATTATAGCAATCGTTTTTATTGCGATAGTAGGGTATTTCATTTTTTCCGGAGAATCTGTTGAAGTCTATGTAGACGGTGAAAACGTATCTACCCACTCAGTAGTATCTCCACTTAAAGGTGTTGATACAAATGAACTGAATGTTGAAATATGTGAATATACACTTGAAACTATGGATACAAGTGAAGGAGATTATAATACTTTAAAAAATGGTATTCGGGAAATCTGTGCAGCACACGGACTGAATAATGTAAATGTTAAAATTGATTCAACATTGGGGGAAAACAAAATCCCAATTCTCTTCCATGTAGAGGGTACGTCAATGGATCCAACCTTAAGGGATGGTCAGGTTGTTTTAATTGAAAAAACCAAAGATATTCATGTCAATAATATTGTTGTAGCAGACTCCGATGAGTATGGAAGAATCATAAAAAGAGTTGCAGAAATTGATGACGGTTATGTTCATCTGGTCAGCGACAACAAAAGTGTTACTCATGAAATAATAAACGGCACACCATATGAAACAAAGGGAATAAACACATGGGTAGACATCAGAGACATTTACGGTGTTGCAGTGGAATACTGAGGATATTAAAAAAATAATTTATATAAAAAATTAAAGTGAAAGTGTTATTATGGATCAATCTACGAAAATAAAGATATTGGTATTTCTTGTAATTGCACTAATCGGGTTTAGCCTGGGCGGACTACTGGCGGCAGTAGCTCCTATTAATGATTCCGACTCGGCAAAATTAGTTGCCGTTGAAGATGATAATTTTGATGCTCATACAATAGACAGAGTGGAAATAATAACACCAAAAATTGAAAACACAACATACATAGACACAAATAACAGTACAACAACAATAGATAATTTTACAGATGAAATGATGGAAATAGCTAATGATACCTGGAATGATTTAATAGGTGATGACAATGCAAAAGAAGAAATTCCTTAGGGATAGTGTATATGGAGATATAAAATTAGGAGAATTTGAGGTAAAAGTAATGGATATGCCTCAATTTCAGCGTTTAAGAAGAATAAAACAGTTGGGACTGATAAATCTAATATACCCAGGAGCCAATCATACAAGATTTGAACACTGTATAGGAACAATGCATCTTGCATCAAAACTGGCCAGGGAACTGAATCTTGACAAGGATGAAATAGAACTTGTTAAAATATCCGGACTTATCCATGACATAGGACATGGTCCGTTTTCACATGTATCAGAAGGAGTACTGTCATTTCCCCATGAAGACTTAACAAAATATGTAATAGAAAAAACATCAATGCACGACCTGCTGAGTGAAAGATTTGACACCAAAGAAATCGGGAAAATAGTTAACGGAAAAGGACATCTGGGACCTATAATATCCGGAGAACTGGATGTGGACAGAATGGACTATCTTTTAAGGGACTCCCACAACACAGGAGTAGCATACGGTGTAATAGATTATGAAAGAATAATCTCAAATCTGAAACTGCAAGACGGACTGGTGCTTGATATAAAAGGAGTTCAGGCAGCGGAAGGAGCACTTGTGTCAAGGTACTTTATGTATCCAAGTGTATACCAGCATCACACAACCAGAATTGTAAATTCAATGTTTAGAAGAGCACTTAAAAGGGAAATTGACGGAAAAAAACTTGATGAAAAAGACATTTACAAATATGATGATTCAGACATAATTTCAATGTTCAGACAGAGCGATGACGAGATAGTAAGAGACATAATCAACCGGCTGGACGTTAGAAACATCCCTAAAAGAGTAAAAACAATAAGACTGGACAACTTTAAATATCCGGAAAAATTATATAAGATAGATCAGAAAGCTCTCAGAAAGGCGGAAAGCGAAATAGCTGAAGATTATGGTATAGACAGGAATTATGTATTCATAAATATAGCCGAATATCCTCGCTTTGACGAGATGAAGACACAGGTAAGTGTTGACAATAAACTGTACCCGTTAAGCAAAATATCAAATATAATCGGAGCATTAAGCAAGGCAAGATTCAATATACCTGACGTCAGCATATATGTTCCTCTCGAATACAAGGACAAATTCGATAAGATAAAAATAAATCATTACCTGGATTTACCTGAAATAGACAGGGAAAAATTCCACGGAATCCACTATGATCAAATAAAACTGTTTTAGAGGAAAAATATGATAGTAATAGCAATAACAGGTGCAAGTGGAGTAATCTATGGAATACGACTCCTTGAAGTTTTAAAGGAATTGAAAATAGAAACCGGATTAATAATAAGTGACACGGCAAAAGTTGTCATAAAAACAGAAACCGACTATGAAATGGAAGATATAATAAAATCAGCAGACAATTACTATGAATTCAATGACCTGACCGCATCTGTAAACAGCGGTTCATTTAAATTTGACAGCCTTATTATTGTTCCATGTTCAATGAAAACATTATCGTCAATTGCAAACGGATACGGAGACAACACAATAACCCGAGTTGCTGATGTCAGTTTAAAACAGAAAAGACCAACTGTAATAGTTCCAAGGGAAACGCCATTGAGAAGTATCCATATTGAAAACATGCTAAGATTATCCAGGGAAGGAGCAATAGTCTTACCTGCAATGCCTGGATTTTACTCAAATCACGATACTGTAGATGACCAAATCAATTTTATAGTAGGCAAAATATTGGACTCAGTAAATATTGAAAACGATTTATTTAAACGGTGGGAATAATATGATAGAAGATCAAGATTTCATAAAAACATGTGATGTTCCAGGACCAACAAAAGAAGCGATAAGAGCAATAATTCTATACAAATCCGATGTTAAAGATACAGACAATGTAGTTGATATCGGATGCGGAACAGGTGGAATAACCTGTGAGTTTGCTCAAAGAGCAAAAAGTGTAACGTCAATTGATATAAATCCTCAGGCTATTGAAATAACAAAGAAAAACCTTAAAAAATTCGGACTTGAAAATAACACAACACTGATACAGGACGATGGGGAAAATGCAGTGAAAAATATCGATAATATAGACATTGCCATAATTGGCGGAAGCGGAAAAAAACTTGAAAATATTCTTGAAATAGTAAATACAAAACTGAATCCAAAAGGAAGGATTATAATTACAGCTATTTTAGTTGATACGAAAGTGGAAGCCGTGAATAAATTAAAGGAACTGAATTATAATCCTAAAATCATGGAAGTAAACATTTCAAAAGGACGGGTTTTAGACCGCGGAATTATGATGATGAGTGAAAATCCAATAGCTATTATAACTGCGAAAAAAAGATAAGGATAAAAAAATGAAATCAAGCATCATTTTATGTGGAGGGCAAAGTAGAAGAATGGGGCAAGATAAAGGATCAATGATTATACAAGGAAAACCCATGATTAAATATGTACTTGCAACATTAAATGATGAAATAAATGAGGCTGTAATCGTTTTAAACAATCAAAAAAGAATAGATAAATATTCACAATTCATAAATCAGAAAGACTACAGCTACAGGATAAAATTTGTTGAAGATAACATTAAAGACAAAGGCCCTTTATCGGGAATACAGACAGGACTTGAAAATATTAAAAGTCAGTATGCCATGGTATTTCCATGTGACAGTCCATATATAACAAAAAATACCATCAAAACATTATATAATAAAATGGATGAAAACATACAGGCAGTTGTGCCTTGTCATGACCCTGAAAATAAATTAAAAACCTCAGAACCTCTCCACTCCATTTACCATAAAAACATAATCCCAACAATTGGAAAATTAATAAGCGAAGATATACTTGACATCAAAAGTCTGATTGAAAAAATAGAAACAGAATATATATTAATAGACGATAAAAAAATATTAAAAAAAGAATTTAGGAATCTAAATCGACCGGGCGATTTAGAGATACTCGACTAATTCTTTTGTTTTGGAAACTGCAATATTAACTGCAGCGAAAAGATCATCTTTGGTTAAAGGTTCAGCTCCGCCTTTCTGCATAGCACAGATTTTACCGTCACGTGTAACTCCAACATTTAAACGAGCATCAGCGACACGTTCTTCAGATAATGATGGGTCTAAAACCATTTCTCCACCAATTTTGACAAAGGTACACATTGCTACATCATTATTTACAGGTAATTCAAAGAGATTTTCTTCATCAAGAACAACTTCTTCATCAACAACAGTAGCAGTTGGCAATTTTGTTGACTTAAGAGCAGACATAACAGCAAGTTCAGCTGCATCAAAAAGGTTACCGCAATTGTCAATAATGTGTAAATCTATGAAGAGCATCCATACGTGTTTGCCTTCTTCAATACATAATTTATCCAAATCAACTAACTCACTTTCACGGATTCCCCTATCGACAACACGGGCAAGTTCAATTGAATCTTCACCAGGAGGTCCAGGTTCAAAAGTAGGATCTGCCATTGGTAACATTTCACAATTAGTCATTAATACACCAAGGTCAGGAGTATCCGGGAAAGGACTACCAATCTGTGGTTTTACACCAACTAAAACTTGAGTTCCTCCAATTTTAACTCTTGCTGATCCTTCAGCTTTAGAAATAACATCAGTTTCTATTGAAATATCCCTATATTCATCAAGTAATCTACCGTCTTCTCTTTTACCATTAATAATGAGATTTCTAATACTTTCTCTTGTAATCTCAGGCACTACATCCATATTAAACACCTATTCAACAGAGTATTTTTTCATTAATGCTTCTTTTTGAAGCTCACTAACTTTCATACAGCCTTCCATTGCTAAATCAATAGCTTTCTGAAACTCTTCTTCAGTTAAATTTCCATCACTTTGGAGTAATGTTATTTCACCTGTTCTTGGCATAATAGCTATAGGAACATCTGCTTGACCTTCTTTATCTTCAACTTCAGATAAATCAAGGACTATTTCATCACTGACTTTACCTGCAGCACATCCGACAACAATATCCCTCATAGGAACTCCTGCATCAACAAGTGCAACAGATGCTGCTGTAATTCCTGCACAGCGGGTTCCACCTTCAGCTTCAATAACTTCAATATAAACATCAACCATAGAACGTGGATAACTTTCCAGCATTAAAGCAGGCCTCAATGCATCAGCAGTTATTTTTGATATTTCCGAAGATCTCCTGTCAGGACCTGGCCTTTTTCTGTCATCTACTGAGAAAGGTGCCATATTATATCTGCATCGAATAACTCCAGTATTTGGTTCAAGTAATCTTCTAATATATGATTCCCTAGGACCATAAACTGCTACTAAAATTTTATTTCCTCCAACTTCAAGATAAGCAGAACCATCAGCACGTTCAAGAACACCAGCTTCAATTTTTATTGGACGTAATTCATCAAACTTTCTTCCATCCTCTCTAATTAACTCAGACATATTAATCATCCTCAACTTGAAATTACCGATTATTTTTATACATTTGAATCGTCTTCAGAGTCATCACTTTGTGATGAATTCTCTTCTTCTTTATTTTTCTTTAATTCTTCAATAACCTCATAAAGATTATTTTTATCATCGTTTTCTTCTTCCTGCTCTTTTTTCAATCTGGCAGCTTCTTCCCTTTCTTCTTGCTCTATTTCTTCTTTGAAGTTTTGAAGTTTAGGTTTTTCAAAAATAAATTCTTCTTCAGATTCATCAACAGGCAATTCTCCATCAATAGCTAAACATAATTTGTTTTTAATTTTATTTGTTAAGCCTGAAGTATGTGCCTCTTTTTCAATTACATGTATGACTTCTCGTGTGAGTTGCTCCATATCTTCATTACCTTTAACCCAAACAAGTCCGTTCTGACCAACAACAATTTTACAGTTGGTTTTGTTTTTAATCATGTTGATCATTGAACCTTTTTTACCGATAAGTCTAGGAACTTTGGTAGGGGAAATTTCAACTATTATTCCGCCTTTAAATTTGCCCATTCCACGACCTTTTAAACCAAGCTTAGCTTTTTTAACTTCATCAACGTCAATTATTCTTAAAAATAACACATCTCCAACATCAAATACTCTGTTCAAATCTTTTTTATCTCTGCCTAATGCTTCAAAAGCAGATAAAATTCCAGAGTATGGGGAGTTAATGTCTACATCCCACATTGAAAATCTGACATCACTGATTTTACCTATAACAACATCTCCTTTTTTAGGAATGTATTTACTTTTAAGAGGAATGACTCTAATTTTCTTATTTCTTAAGGAAACTAATCCTATTAATGAGGAACAAATTCTGTTGTTGTCTTTAAATGTTCCTCTTCCAGGGTAGCATTCATCTTCAGCTAAAATTTGACCCGGAATAACCAATTCTTTATTTTCAACATATATCATAAATATCACATTCTATGAAAAATGAATTTAAAAATTATTTAATAGCTTTTGTTTCGGCCTCACCATTTGAAATTTCTGCCATTTTTGAAGCAAATGAATCCTGAAGACCTCCAGGCATTTCAATAACTCCAATCCATGAGCCATCCTGTTGCCATTCTTCGTTTAATATTTGGCCAAAACCGTGAATAACAGAATAGGCACTGCCTGCAACAGACCCAGGTAAACGGACTGCTACTTTAACTTTTTCAAATCTGATTGGAATTAATGGTTTAATTGACTTTAAGGCAGACTGTGCCTGCTGGTCAACGGAAATAAAAGGATCAAATTTTACTTTGGCTTCATCACATGCATTTTCAATCCTTTGAACAGGATGTGGAAGGCCATTTTGAGGGTTAATTGACTCTCTAGCAATCTTATTTATAACCAAATTCCTCTTGTCAGCCTGCATCTTTCTTTTCTGCTCTGCAGTTAACTGAACAGTACCTTTTTCCAGAATGAATTTGGAAACTTCAATTGGATCTGTGGTTCCAAATATCTTATCCATTGCCTCTTCGGAAGCTTTATCTCCCTTTTTTGAATCTTTAAAAATTTCTTCAACAGCTAAAAGATCCTCAATGTCAACATCAGGACTGTCAGGATTTCTGTATTCAGCAGCCAAATCAGGATCGACCAAAATTTCAAAGTGTTCGCCGCTGTAATCGTATCTAGCTATTATTGCATCGTCAACATTTACCATCGAAGCATCACCTAATTAAATAATGGAAAAAAATTATTCATCTTCTTCTTCAGAATCCTGATCTTCATTATCTTCAGCAATAACTCCATTAATATATGATTCAACTTCATCTTTGGAAAATTTAACGTAATTGCCATCTTCTTTTTTAATTACGGCAATTTCAACATTGTCAGAAGTGGTATCATGATCTGTAGATTCATTGATTGCAGATATAGCAAGTGCAATTGCATCATCAATAGATAAATCATCTTTGTATTGCTCTTCAAAAATCTCCATTGCAGCAGATCTTCCAGAACCAATTGCTGTTGCTTTGTATTCGATTAATGCTCCACTTGGATCAGTTTCGAATAACTTACAGACACCATTGTATACTCCACCAATTATTAAAGCGGAACCGAATGGTCTTACACCGCCGTTTTGAGTATACAACTGCAGCATATCACATAATTTTTTGGACAAGCTGTCTACCCTAATAGGTTCACTATATGTAATTTTATTAATCTGTGCTTCCACTCTTGCTCTTTCAACTAATGCTCTTGCATCAGCAACTAAACCAGAAGTAGCTGCACCAATATGGTCATCTATTTTGAATAATTTTTCAATAGACGTTGATTCTACTAAACTAGAAGTAGTTCGTTTATCAACTGCTAAAACAATACCTTCAGGACATTTAATACCTATTGAAGTGGTTCCTCTTTTAACAGCTTCTCTTGCATATTCTACTTGGAAAAGTCTTCCATCTGGGCTAAATACTGTAATAGCCCTATCATATCCAGCATTTTGTAAAGGTTGCATAATATTACCTCATTTATTAATAAATTATTTTATAAACATTATCTAAATTCAACAACTGAAAAACGTAAAAAAAATTAAAACCAAGTCTCCATGAAATGGTACATTAACTTTTAATCATGAACTATAATTAAAATTACTTTTCTCTTTCCATAAATTCAATTGGTATGTATATTGCTAATTCATTTATAAAGTTTTCTATTTAGAATAATAGTATTTAATAAAATTATTTCCATATTTTGATAAAAAATTTTTATAAAAACATTTTTATAGTAGTTAATTCAATATATATTATTA
>CADBPS010000065.1 GCA_902796575.1 uncultured Methanobrevibacter sp.
GAGGATTATTTATGTTTAAAGCTGAATTAAGTGATTCTAGTATTTTAAAAACCAGTTTTGATGCTATTTCATCAATTGTTGATGAAGTACAGATTCAGACTGACAGCGAAGGTATGAGGTTAGATGCCTTAGACCGCAGTCACATAACTTATGTTCATTTGGAGTTGAATGCAAGTTTATTTGATGAATACATTTGTGATGTTCCCGAAAAAATCAATATTGATACAGATGAATTTATGAGTGTTCTTAAAAGATCCAAATCTCAGGACAGAGTTTTGATGACTGTTGATGAAGGTAATTTCATCATTACTTTTGAAGGGGATGCTACAAGAACATTCAAAATCAGATTAATTGATATTGAATATGATAATCCAAATCCTCCTCAAATCAATCATCCGACTTCATTTAAAGTCCGTTTTTCAATATTGAAAGACTGTATTAATGATATTGATATATTCTCAGATAAGATTTTCCTGGAAGTTGATGAGGATTACTTCAAGGCATCCGCTGACGGTGAGTTCGGTGATGCCAGCATCAAATATATTCATGGAGAAAATATTAATACTCACGCAAAATCTCTATTTTCTTTAGATAAAATTAGAGAAATGCTTAAAGCAGACAAATTTTCAGAAGAAGCTGAAATTAGTCTGGGTACTGACATGCCTTTAGGCCTGTCTTTAGAAATGGTTACAGGCGAGGGTAAACTTAGTTTCCTGCTTGCTCCAAGATTAGAAGCAGATGATTAGAAATTTTCATTTGTTTTCCTTATTTTTTTTTATAAACCATCAGAGATGATTTTAAGTGGACATGTTTCATACTTTACGCAGAATTCAGAAAAAAGAACGTGACAACGGTACTTTAGCTCATGTTGAAGAAACTTTTTACGAAGATATTCATGTGTATTTGAATAAGCTGAAGAAATCAGCTATTGACAATCCGTTTTCTGATGTGTACAATACTTTAAATGAAGCCAGAAGAATAGCTATTGAAATTTGTGAAAAAAGAGAGTATAAAATAACGATGGCTGCTGTTTTAAACAGTAACAGATCTTATGAACTTTTTGTTGGTGAACAGAACTTTGATTTGGTCGATTCAATGCCTCTTAATTTAACTCCCGAAGAGGAGGTTTTTTATTTTTCCCTGATTGATACCTTAAAGAATCATAAGTTAAATCTTTCAGGTCAGAGTGTCCCTTCATCTCCACAGAAAACTGCCGAAGACGATTCCATCAAGGAACCAAAGAATGATACTCCAAATTCCGAAGCAGATAATGATACTATAAAAATCAAGGAAGAAGTCAAATCACCGACTGTTAGTGATGCTGCTGAAAAGGCAGCTCCAAAACCTGAAAATGATGAGGTTTTAAATCGTATTGATGAAATTTCAAGAGCAAAAGTCATCACCGATGAGAAACCTGAAAGCATTGAAAAGCAAATATCAAAATCCCGTGAAATTGAAATCAAGGATGATAAAGATCAGTTCATTGACCTGGATTCTGAAAAAAGAATCAGGGATGCTGAAATCGTTACTTTACTTATTTTTGATAACATCGATCCGATTATGGGTATTGATGAGAAAGTTTACGGACCCTTCAGACCCCAGGATGTTGTGATGTTGCCTCGGATTAATGCAAATATTTTTGTCAAGGCCAGAAAAGGTCGTTTTGTTAAAATTTAAGATAGGTTTAAATACTGTTAAGTATATAAATATCTTCATATCTATTTGTAATACTAAAAAATTATTTTTAATATAATTTGGATTCTTGCTGCTTGTAGACAGAAAATGGTTACTGTGCAGTTTTTATCTCTAAAATTTCAAGTTTAGATAAATTTACAGTTAGATTTACAATGACATAATTTAATTAAACTATTTTAATGGTGAAAATATGAAAATACCAAAAGAAAAGAAAACATATTGTCCTCATTGTAAAAAACATACAATACATGAAATTCACACAGCTAAAAAAAGAAAAGCTAGTGAGTTAACCTGGGGACAAAGACAATTTAGGCGTGTAACTGCTGGTTATAGAGGTTATCCTAGGCCTTTACCTGCTGGAAATAAACCGGTTAAAAAATTAGATTTAAGAGCAAAATGTAAAGAATGTGGTAAATCTCACATCAAACGATCTTTCAGAACAGGTAAACCTGAATTCGTAGCAAAATAGGTGATTAATATGGTTAGTAAAGGTAGGGGAAACTTTTTAAAAGTTAAATGTTTAGATTGTGATAATGAACAAATAATCTTTGACCGTGCAGCTTCTGACGTTAAATGTATTATTTGCGGTAAAACTTTAGTTAAATCTCGTGGTGCTAAAGCTAAAATCACCGCTCATATTGAAAAAGTTTTAAACTAAATTTATTTTAGTTTTTAGCTATTTTACTATTTTTTTTAATTCTTTTTTACTGGTGATTATATGGTTAGAAAAAGTCAAGAATGGCCTGATGAAGGAGAACTTATTGTAGGAACAATCTATAAAGTTTATAATTATGGTGCATTCGCTAAATTGGAAGAATATCAGGGAAAAGAAGCTTTCATCCATATTTCTGAAGTTTCTGCAGGTTGGGTTAAAAACATCAGAGATCACGTCAGGGAAAATCAGAAGATTGTATGCCGTGTTTTAAGAGTAAACCCTAAAAAAGGACATGTAGATGCTTCTTTAAAAAGAATCCGTGAAGATCAGAGAACCAAAAAGATTCAGCACTGGAAAATCGAACAGAAAGCTGAAAAGTTTTTGGAACTGTCTGCCAAATCTCTGGGTAAATCTTTAGATGAGGCATATGAGGAAGTAGGCTATGATCTTATGGATATCTTTGGTGATGTTTATGGTGCATTTGAAACAGCTGCCGATGAGGATGAACAGGCATTAATTGAATCTGGAATTCCTGAAGACTGGGCTGTTGCTATTACTGAAGTAGCTAAGAAGAACATTACTCCTCCGGAGGTTCACATTAACGGATATGTTGACATTGAAACTTTCGTTCCTAACGGTGTTGAAATCATTGTTGATGCTCTTAAATCAGCTGAAGACAATGGTGATGAGGAAGAAGAAATCAGAGTTCAGTGTGTTGGAGCTCCTAGGTACAGAATAACAGTAAAATCAACAGATTACTTACTTGCTGAAAAAGCACTTAAAGCTGCTGCTGATAGATGTATAGCTATTGTTGAAGAATCTGGCGGTAACGGTTCATTTTTAAGAGAATTAAATGATTAGATTCATATGAATATGAAAATGCATAAATGTCCCGAATGTGGAATTTATACGCTGGAGGATATGTGTCCGAAATGTGGCGGTCCGCTTAAAGTTATTTATCCTCCCAAATTTTCAATTGAAGATAAATACGGTAAATATCGCCGAATATTAAAGAAAGAAATAAGGGATAAAAAATGAAAGTCATTGAAATTGATGTTTTAGAAGAAGTTGAATTGAATAATCCTGTCTTTATTGAAGCATTGCCTGGTGTAGGTCATGTGGGCAAGTTAGTAGCCGACCATATGATTGACGAGCTCAATGCAGTCAAATTTGCAGAAATATATTCACCGACTTTCCCTCCTCAGGTTTTGGTTGGTGAGGAAGGCATTATCGAAAATATGATAAATGAATTATATTATATTAAGGATTTAGGTGAGGATAATCTTGATATAATTTTAATTGGAGGAAATACTCAGGCATTATCTCCAGATGGTCAGTATCTGGTTTGCAATGAAATTTTAGACTTTTTAGAACAATTCAATATATCCAGAATATTCACATTAGGCGGTCTTCCTACAGGACAGCCTGTTGAAAATCCAAAGGTTTTTGGAGCAGCTACCTGTGAAGGCAATGTTGAGCTTCTGAAGGAAATCGATGTTGAAATAAGATCCAACGACGGTGGAATTGTAGGTGCTTCAGGATTGTTTCTAGGTTTGGGAATGCGCAGAGGAATCGAAGGTTCATGTTTAATGGGTGAAACTCCTGGATACTTTATTGATGCAGAATCCGCTGAAGGAGTTTTGTTAAAATTATCCAGCTTACTTAATTTTGAAATAAATACTGAAAAACTTGATGAAAGAGCCGAGCAAACAAAATTAATGTTAGCTAAAGCTCAACAGATGGAACAGGATTTAATTAATCGTACAAATGCTGGAAATACCGACGATTTAAGATATATTGGATAATATCCTTTTTAACTTTTTTTTATGAACGTAGTTGTAATTCCAGATGGGGCTATGATTATCGTGCCGCTGATTGAAAAGAACGGCCATACTTATTTGTCCCCGACTAATTTTTCCAGATACAATAATGAAGTTGATTTAAATCCTGATTTTAATATTTGTTTAAGCTGCGAAACGCCGTCAGGTGTTCTGGGCAGAATTTCTCTTTTGGCTCCCCTGTTAAATAAGGCTGATGCAGCTATAATTTTAGGTCAAAGACCTCCACATTACACACCAATGTATAGTGTCCTTAATGAACTTATTTTGTTTTGCGGTAATGGATGCAGAAATGCACATTCCCTGTCTGTTAAAATGATTTCCGATTTAAATATTCCCACTTTAAAGTTAGCCTATCCCACTTCCCGTTCAGAGATTATTTCCCTAATAGGTAAGGTCAACATTTTCTTAAGGAATTTAACAGTTGCCGGTGATGATTTGGATTGCGATTTGTTAACCAGAAAAGATAGGGTTGATTTGGATATTTTTGAAAGGATTTTAAAAAATTCCATTTAAAATAAACGGACTTGGAGGGATTTGAACCCTCGATCTTAAGATTAGGAGTCTTACGCCCTTCCAGACTAGGCTACAAGCCCATTGCTAATTTGATAATTAATTTTTGTTTAAAAAAAAGTTTATGAAGACGGACCCGCCGGGATTTGAACCCGGGGTCTTCGGATTAGAAGTCCGACGCCCTATCCAGCTAGGCTACGGGCCCTCATTCATATGTTATATATTTTATGTTATTTATAGTTATTTGTTTTTCAAAATAAAAAAAAGTTGGGTAAAAATATTTAACCCATATCTACATATCCTGTCCTATCATTTATGACAAAACCACTTACAGGAGTACCGTCTACCTCACTGTATACAGTGACATACCAGTATCCGTCTGAATAAGATGGTGCCCCAGCATAATAGCCAGGTTCTTCAATGTGATTTGCAGCAATAGCACTAATTTCACCGGAACTGTGGTATACTGTTGGCTCTTGTGGTGTCACTTGACTTCCACTACTGCTGCTGCTTGATGAGCTTCCGCTTGATGAGCTACTACTACCACTACCGCTGCTACTTGATCCGCTTCCGCCTGATGAACTACTGCCTGATGAGCTTCCACTTGATGAACTACTGCCTGATGAGCTTCCACTTGATGGACTGCTGCTTGATGAGCTTCCACCAGGTGATGAATTTGTTAAGTTCGATGTGCTATTTCCAAGACCGTCATCTCCCGAATTGCCATCCATACCGGCTAAATCAGAAAACGTGGCATTATCATTATTAATTATACCATAAGCTGCAACTGCAGTTGCAACGCACAGAACTACTATAATAGATATTATTAAGTTTGCTTTGTCCATACTGCACCCCCAATATTTTTATCATACAATATATTTGCATATTACTCATACTTAAATGTTGTTCATTTGAAAGTATTACTTTTTCAATTTTTTTATTATTAATTTTTCCCAATTTTGTATTAACATGTTCTTATTTTTTTTGAAATTAGTATTACTTTTTAGGTAATTTTTGTCAAAAGAAGCCCTCTCGTGCCTCCATTCTTTTACTATATATACTTTTCTATTTAATTCTTAAAGTATTACTTATTAATGTTTTATGATAAATATATAGTTCGTTAATTAAAACAATTAATAATATTTTTAATTACATAGAAGGTGAAAATTTTGAAAGACAGAGTAGTTATATCTCCTACATCTCGTCAAGAAGGTCATGCCGAATTGGTTATGGAAGTCGATGATGAAGGGATTGTTACAAAAGGAATGTATTTTAGTATAACTCCTGTTAGGGGTTTAGAAAAGATGGTTCTTGACAAAGCACCTGAAACCGCTCCAGTTTTATGTCAGAGGATTTGTGGAGTATGTCCAATTCCACATACTTTAGCATCAACTGAAGCTATTGATCAAGCATTAGGTATTGAAATTCCTAAAGCAGCTAGATTATTAAGAGAAGCTACTTTAGCAGCTCACAATATCAACAGTGCAGCAATTCACCACTTCTTGGTTGCACCAGATATTACTAACGAAAGTAATTTCGCAACTGCAGTAGATAGTGTTTCTGAAATCAGAAAAACTGTACAATATGTTGTTGATATGATTGCTGGTGAAGGTATCCACCCTTCAGACGTAAGGGTTGGTGGAATGGCAAGAAACATTACTCCATTTACAAAAGACAGGTTAGTTGAAAGAATGACCGCTCTCAGACCAAAACTCGAAGAGCACATTGAATTTATCAAAAACCTTGTTTTAGAAGCAGGTTTACCTAAAGATTTAGGTGTGGTAAATCAACCATTACTCGCAGTTCACCCAACCTATGGTGTAAACGAGTTTGATATGGATGCATTTTCCGAAGTTTTACCTGAAGCATGGTATGATGATCCAGAAGTCGGTAAAAGAGGATGTTCTGTTATCCCATTAATCAATGGTACCAATGTTGAAACTGGTCCTAGAGCAAGAATGGAAAAATTCCAAGGATTTAAAGACAAAGGTGTTATCGCTCAGCACGTAGCCCGTGCAGATGAAATGTTGAAAAACTATGATGCTTGTATGGAAGCTTTAGATGCACTCGACACTTCCGCACCAGCAAAAGCAGACTATGATCCAAGAGGAACTGGCGAATTAGGATTCGGTATTATTGAAGGTCCTAGAGGAACCAATGCTCACATGGCAATAGTTGAAGACGGCAGAACCAAATTCTATTCTGCAATTGTACCAACTACTTGGAACATTCCAACAATGGGTCCTGCTACTGAAGGATTCCATCACGAACTTGGTCCACATGTTATCAGAGCATATGACCCTTGTTTATCATGTGCTACTCACGTAATGGTAGTTGACGATGAAGATAAATCCGTTCTTAAAAACGAAATGGTGAGAATCTAAAATAGTGAGGGTTTTTAATGCCTTATAATTCGGATATTATTGTTGTAGGTTGTGGAAACATACTTTTTAAAGATGATGGGTTCGGTCCTATTATGATAAACCTTCTACAAAAATACTTTGATGATAAAAGGGATTATTATGATCCTGTTGTGACTTCATTTGTTGAAAATGAATTCAACAAAGACATTTTAAGTCAGATTCAGGATATGTTCGAGGGAATTTCATTACCTGAAGGTGTTCAATTTGTTGATGGTGGAACTGCTGCTCCGTCTAATTTCTTCCCGTTGTACACAGAATATGATTGGAAAAAACTTGTGGTTATAGATGTTGTTGAATTTGATGCAGAACCGGGAACAATTGAAATATTTGATCCAAATGTAATGCAAAAAGGAAAATATGATAATCCTCATGGAATGACTGTTGAAGAACCTCTTCAGGAGATTTCCAAGAAGTGTGAAGTTGTAGTTGTCGGATGCAAACCTGCGATGATTTCGACTCCGGATGTTGATATGGGTTTAACGGAACCTGTAGAAAAGGCTGTTCCTAAAGCTATTGATTTTATTTTAAAAGAAATTGGGGTATAATAATGTTTGATAAATTGAAAAAAGCTTTTGGCGGTTCAGCTAAACCAAAAGCAGAAAAAAAAGTTGAAGCTGCTCCTTCAAAACCTAAAGCTAGTTCAGGCAAACCACGTATAGGTTACATACACTTAAGTGGTTGTACCGGTGATGCAATGTCTTTAACTGAAAACTATGATATTTTATCAACTGTTTTAACGGACATGGTTGACATTGTATACGGACAAACTTTAGTCGACTTATGGGAAATGCCGGAAATGGACTTATGTTTAATTGAAGGATCTGTTTGTTTACAAGATGAACACAGTGTACATGAACTTTTAGAAGCAAGAGAAAAATCCGGTTTAATAGCTGCATTCGGATCCTGTGCAGTCACTGGTTGTTTCACAACTTACGCACGTGGTGGTCAGCAAGCACAACCTAAACACGAAGCTTTCTTACCTATTAGTTCATTAGTTAAAGTTGATTTAGCACTTCCAGGTTGTCCTGTAGCTCCTGAAATGATTGCA
>CADBPS010000066.1 GCA_902796575.1 uncultured Methanobrevibacter sp.
AGCAAGAGTATAACTGAATGAATATTCACCATTACTATTTAAGGCAACAGTCTCTGTTTTGGAACCTGCAGTAATAGTAACAGTACCAGAAGGAACAGCACCTCCAGTAACACCAATAACTTGAACAGTACCAGTCAAAGGACCACTAGTATATTGAGTGGAATCAGCAGAAATAAGAATAGAAGGAGTAACCTTAGTTAAAGTAACTGACTTATTTGACACAACAGGATTATAATGAACATCACCATTATAAATAACACCAACTTTAACATCAGAACTGGTAATCTTACTGGAATCAAAATTAAATGACACTTTACCGTCACTGCCAACAACATTACCTACACTGCGGTCAATCTCCTTATTATTATCGTAAAGAACAAAAGTAACAGTACCAGAAGGAACAACACCACCAGTAACTTTATTTATAGTAACAGTACCAGTAATAGCATTAGGATAAGTAGCACTAATAGTAGTAGGGAAAGAAACAGTCGGATTAGCGCGGGAATAATTAAATGAAACAGATGCATCAGATGAAGGCAAGTTGAACAAATCACCGGCATAATGAGCAACGACCATTAATGAAGTGACACTGTCACCAGAAAGCAATGTATCCAAATCAGTTAAAGGAACAGTAAGTGAAAACTTCTTGTCTGAACCAATCTGAACAGTATATGACTTGGTATTCCTACCGATAACACTGATGACAACATCACCATCCGGAGAACCGACAGCACTTAAATTACCTTTAATGACAAAAGTGTTAGGATAAACCTTATTTGCAATATTTTCCAAAGTGATAGTGGAAGCATTTCTATAAACATTAACAATAGTAGAATAGTCACCATCCGGAAGATACAATTCATCACCATTATAATATATACTTACAAGTAAAGATGAAGTAGAAGGAGTTAAAAGACTATCCAATAAAGTAGAATCAATTACTGTAGAAGAACCAACACTGGTAACACCAGGAATAGAAACTGAATTACCATTACCCGAAATAGTAACAGTATAATTACCTGTAGGAACAGCATCACCATAACCTGTAAATGTTGGTGTGACAACAAATGATTCACCATATGTGAATGAATCCACACCGATAATAACATCGCTTAAAACAACACGCTTGTAATTAACATTGGTGGTGGCCGAACAGTTATTATAGAATACATTACCATTGTAAGCAGCTGTAATACTGAATGTATCATCGTTTTTGGTTAATAAATTCCAATTTTTCAATTGCATAGGAGTAAAACTGAATGAATAAGTACCATCAACTAATTCAATGCCTGTTACAGTATGTTTAGCATTATTTGCAAGATTTTTAATTGTAATATTAACTGTACCGCTAGGCGTGATTCCAATACCTCTGACATAACCGTTTCCAGTCAATGATGAACTGTCTAATTGGACAGAATCAGCACTTATGACAATTGATGAGTTGTCTTTGATGACTGTAACTTCAACATCAGAAGAGTAATTGGAAAGATAATATTCATTTCCATTATACACTGCCTTAACCATTACTCCTTTTCCTTGGTTAATAATATTAGCCAATTCCTGGAACGAAAATGCAAAATTAGCATTTCCTTCATGATTAACATTAAAGTCTGATACTAATGCATTGTTAGGATTACCTTTCTCATAAACTGTTACTGAAACAGTTCCAAATGGATATTCAGAATCAAAACCACTTGCATTAATTTTATTAACTTTAACAGTACCCGATAAACCTCTGCCGTAAACTAAAGAACTAGGCGTTATAGTGACATTAGTATCGATTTTTTTAACAGTGATTAAATTATTGAAAGTAACAGCTTTATATTTGAATTGCTCATCTTCATCATGTATAGCTATTACAGAATAGGCCCCATTGGTTAAACCAGGAACTGTCAATACACCATTACCGTCAGTAATAGAAACATCATAATATTTATTGTCAACAATTAGTGTTACAATACCATTAAACGGATATTTTGTTGTGTTGGTTGAATTTACTTCAATATTGAATACTGCATCCTGACCCACAAATATTGTGGAATTTACCGGAGTAACAGTAATCGATTTAATATCAATCTTATTTACTGTTAGAGTAGCCAAAATTGTACTTGCAGCATTATATTTATTATCTCCCTCAAAATCAGCAGCCACAGTGTGGACAGTACCGCTTAAATTATGAACTGTTATGCTGGCTGAAGAACCATTAATAGGAGCTAAATACTCTACACCATCAATAGTGACAATTACAAATCCTTTTGCATCACTGACATTAAGATTAACAGTGATAAAAGCATCATCACTGACATTAATAGTTTTTAGTGAAGTTCCTGTAATATTAACAAAGTTAAGCTTAATATCTCTTTTTATTACATCAAATGAATATGATCCACTTCCAGGATAATAATTGTCATCACCTTCCACATATACAAATACCTGAACAGTTCCATCATTATCATATTTTGCAGTGAAATTATATGTTCCGTTAACAACCCTAACCGTATCAGTCATATTTCCTGCAACATATGTAATCATTCCCTTATATTCTTCTGGTACATGAATACTGATTGTTACATTATCATCAACATAAACAGGAGATTCATTTACAGTAATATTGACATCAAAATGCTGCAGATTTTTAATAACAGTGAAATTGAAAACATTACTGTCAACTGAATCAATGACTGTACTGTTATCACCGCTACCACCAAGGTAACGTCCTGAAATATTATGTTTTCCAACTGTAAATTCACTAGGCAATTTAATTGACTGAGTAGCAACATTATTTTCAAGATGTAATGTCAAACCAATATCCTTATCATCAATATATATTTTAACAGGACCTTCAATTCCATTGACAAGGTGTCCTTCAGTATCTGTTGCAGCAATTACCGCCCTGATTGTAATGTTTGTATCATAATAAACCTCAGCGGAGTCCAATGTTATTTCAAGACTTGGTATAATAGCCCCGATAGTAGTGATTCTAGTATTATTTATTCCAGTGTAATAATTGTTGTCCGGATGAACTGCATCAATATCATAGAGTCCTTCAGGTAACTTGAATTCAGTATAGGAATAATTACCCCAAATGTTAGTAACACCAGTGGAAACTAATTCATTAGTACTTGATCCTCGTTTTCTAACATAAATTGTAACATTCATACCTGCCAGTCTTGTATCATAATATAATTGAGTATCAGTAGCACCGTTGTGTGGACTGAGCCATCTTGGGTCAGAGACTTTAACTGCACCTTCGTCATTTTCAACACCCCAGTATGTGACATCGTTGACACGAATATTACTTGAAGTTGTCCAGATACCATTTAAGAAATTATCCCAACCCTGTAAAACAGCAGTAATAACCATTTGAGTATTGGTTTCTTCATAAAATATATCCAATGAAGTTATATTAGCCTTGTTATCCAAAATAATTGTAGATAATACATCTAAGGTACCTCCGTTATAAATAGCTGAACCTGAAAATGCCCTGTTATATCTGAATTCGGAATTGGATATTGCACCGGAACCTGCCCAGTAAACTGCACCACCATAATCGGAAGCTGTGTTATTAAAGAATTTGGTATTATCAATTGTGGCACCGTAACTGATAATGTATAAAGCACCACCATCATCACTTGCAGTATTATTAGTGAAATTAATATCTGTAATAGATGCTCTACCACCAATCCAATAGATACCGCCACCGCTGACAGCAGAATTGTCGGCAAATGCTGCATTTGTTACTGTACCATCAAGACCATTCCAGTAGATAGCACCACCTAATGTTGCACTGGAATTATAAAAGTCAGAATCTGATACTGAAACATCAGATCCGGAAACATATAAAATACCACCGTTTTCTGTTGCATTAATCTTATTTAATGTTAAATTATAAAGATTTCCCTTATTTCCATTCCAGTATATAGCTCCACCATTTACTGCAGTTGCACCATCGAATACTGAATCTGATAATTCACCGCTGTCACTTGACCAGTAGATGGCACCACCATTTTCAGTAGCAGTATTGTTAATAAATATACCTCCGCTTAAATTACCATTTCTGATACCACCCATATATACTGCACCACCTAAATCTGCACAGTTGTTAGTGAAATTCACATCAGTAATATTTCCGTTATCAGTCGGCCAGTAAATAGCACCACCAATATCAGCAGTATTGTTGGTGAACTCTACATTGTACAGTTTACCATTTACACCCAACCAGTTGATTGCACCACCGCTGGTTGTAGCATTGTTGTTAATGAATCTGGAATCTCTTAATACATTACCTACACCGTCAATAATAATTCCTCCACCGTCAGCATTAGCAGAATTATTATAAACAAAAAGATTATACATCTCTACATTATTACCGACAAGGTTAATAGCACCACCTTTGGAAACAACAGTATTGTTAGTAAAATTCAAGTCATTTAAAACAGCATTACCACCAACCCAGTATATTGCACCACCGTTACCGGTACCTGAATTATTGGTTAAATTTGAATACGATAATGCACAATTTGCAGCACTGATAGATATAGCACCACCCATATCTGCAGTATTGTTGATAAGAGATAATCTGGTTAGATTACCATAACTACCAATCCAGTATATAGCACCACCCATATCGTTAGTAGAAGAATTGTAGAATGTGATACTAGTAAGATTACTGTAACTACCAGTCCAATATATTGAACCACCATTGGATGTAGCACGCATATTTATAAACTTAGCATTTTTAAGTTGTGACTTATCACCAGTAAAGAATATAGCACCACCATTAGCACCTGCAGTAGAATTTACAAAAATAATGTTTTCTAGTAAAGTGTTAGTACCTGCCCAATATAAAGCACCTGCATTAGCACCAGCTTCAGTATTGGTTAAATTTATATCATTAAACCTTGAATCAATACCAGTACCATAAATAGCACCACCATCAAGAAGAGTAGTAACATTACTAATATTAATTTTAGTAAGATTAGCACTACCACCCATCCAATAGATAGCACCACCACAGACAAGAGCATGTGTATCAGTTAAAGTTGAATTATATAATTTACTGTTATCACCAGACCAATAGATAGCACCACCATTACTGGATGCATTACAATTCCCGAATATAGTATTTATTAATTGACCATCATTACCAGTCCAATAAACAGCACCACCATTACCCGAAGCATTATCAGATAAGAATGTACCATTGACTAACTGACCATTAACTCCAGTCCAATAAATAGCACCACCATTAGCACCACAGGTAGAACAGGTAATATTTACATTAGATAAATTACCATTAATACCAGCCCAAAAGATACCACCACCATTATTAGCTGCACTTGCATTAGTAATGTTTATATTATAAACAGTAATATTACTTGCATCTAAATATAATGCTCCAGCATCATGACCAACATTAGCACCACGAACATTAATATTATATATGGTACTTAAATCACCACTACAATATAAAGCACCAATATCATAACCTGCAGATACATTAGTAAAATTAACATTATACACCTTATTGGAATAACCAGTTAAATAGAAACCACCTGCATCATGACCAGCATAACAGTTAGCAACATTTAGACCATAAATAGTACCATTCCCACCAGTAGAATATAATACACCCCCATCAACATTAGCTGTAGAATTATTAAGTGTAATATTATATAAAACTAATGTATTACCAATACTATGTGTAAATCCCCCACTACCAGTAATACTAGTAGATGAATTAATAAGTAAATTGCAAATAGTGATACCATCACCCTTATTATACATAAATCCACCATCCATATAAGCACTGGAAGAATTAAAAGCAATATTACCAATAGTTAAATTACTACCTTCATTATATATAAAACCACCATACCCATTAATACACTTTGAATTAGTGATATTAACAAAAGTAATATTATTATAATTACCTATATTATAAACAGTACCCCCACTACCATTACAAGTAGCACTATCAATATTTAACTGAGTTATATTATTATAATCACCAAATATATATATAACACCTGCATCAATAGCAACATGATTAGAACTAAAGTTACAATAACTTAAACTAATACCATCACCCAAAGCAACTACACCACGACTAGATGCATTATTACCTACAAAGCTATTACCCCTTATAATCGAATCTTCAGCATCAGCAGATAAAACAGCATAATAGTTACTAGCAACATTATTAACGAAGACATTATTTGTAATATTAATATCTTCACCAACAACATATATAGCACCACAATCAGTAGCAGAATTATTTATAAATGTGTTATTGTGGATCTTTACATTATTACCAGCATTATATATAGCACCTGCAGTTTCAAAAGTAGTAATATTGGCAATAGTGTTTTTCTCTATAGTTACATTATTACCCAGATTATAAATAGCACCACCATTTTGAGCTTCAGTAAACGGAAATGTATTATTATAGACTGACACATTACTACCTTCATTATAAACATACCCCCCATTACAGCAAGTCATATTACAATCAATAAATACATTATTCCGTACGATACTATTATTACCTAAGTTATACACAAGACCACCAGCAACAGTACTCGAACAATTTAGATTCACATCAAAAAATGTATTGTTCTCAATTAAAACTGTTGTACCCTCATAACTATAAATCACCCCACGGGTAATCATCGGCCTATGCCGCTCCCCCGGCGCATAATAAGTAAAATCTTTTGCATCCTGATGATATAAACGTTCATTCACCCCATGACTAAATGTATTGTTTTTTATTACTACATAACTGGCATTAGCCCAAATACTTATTGCAAGACCATATTCCTCATTGTTATTTCCACTTAGGAAGAAATTCTCAAAAGTATTGTTTTCAATATAAAGATTTCTAGCACCACGCTGATCTGCAATTACGGTTCCATCAGGGAGAGTAATAGAGCTAGTTGAAAGCACATACATAATTCCACCACGGTAAAATGCAGTGAAATTACGAACCTGATTGTATCTAAAGTAAGTATCACCTATCGTACAAATATAGATAGGACCATGCTCACTCCTGGCCTCTACATTAGTGAAATTATTATATTCAATTATATTCACAGCATCAATATTTTTATTATAAAGAAGTATAAGGTAATTTTCAGCAGTAGTATTCTTAACAATATTATGACCAATGTATATGCCTGTGAAATAATTATTTGATGTACCAATCATAGATGCAGATTCTTCACTGTCAATATCCACATAGTTATTGCAGGATACATTTAAATAAGTTTCTGTTTCAGGCCTACCGGCAAGTCCCCCATAACACTGAACCAAATAATCCTGAAACCTTAAACGTGTAAAAGTATTATTGTATATAAGGTTATATCCCGTATTTTCACAGTAAATAATACGTGTAACAGCATTATCCCAAACGTGATCAATCGTATTGTTAGTAAAATAAAAATTGACAGCTCCCCAATTCAAACTTGGATTTCTTAACTCAATTAGATAACCAGAATTTGAACCTGTAGAATAATGACCAAGGTTAGTAAACCTACATCCGGTAATATTGACATTAGCCACATCCTGAGCATAAAGTGCAATACCACGATCCCCGTATTGACCGTCATCATTATAAGTACCACCACGTTTAGTTCCTTCAAAAGTACAATTTTTAATAGTCAAATTAGTATAACGCGTATTGGTAGGAACTCCATTAGCATTGAAACTTCCAACAAAAATAAAACCACCATAACGCGTCATATCACCGGAAACAGTAGATTGCACACCACAATGGAACATATGAACATTATCCAGAGTTAAATTATTTGCAGAACAAAGTATTCCTGCACCGGAACGCGCCGGAGATAACTTATAGGTATCCATAGTCTTAGTATCAATGAATCCATTTTCAAGGCGGACATTTTTCAAGGTTACACTGTTAGATGCATTAATATAGAAAATACGGCCACCAACACCATAATTTCTATATCCATTACCTGATCTTGTATAACCTATTTTATATCCGTTACCGTTAATGGTCAAACCAGCCTTATTGCTAATCGTAAGGCCACTCCTTAATGTATCCGAATCCACATTTGGAGCAAATATATAATTCCTGTCTAAGGTTATTGTATCACCTGGACTTGCAGCATTGATTATAGCCTGTAAAGCAGAGAAATTACCATTAGCAGCACCTAAAATATCTTCAGGTTCAGAAGAACATAAAAGCCCATTGATATTATTATCACCTCCCGAAATATCAGATTGAGCTAAAGAACTTGATGATTCATTATCCGAATCATTATGTTCCGTTAAATTAGATATATCCCTAGTATCCTGTGAAACTACATCATCTACGGGGGACGATGAAGTAACTTCATTGGATACGGAATTATCCGTAGCGTCCACAATTGTTGATTGGGATGATGCAATTTCATCAACTGCACCATCATCGGCGGCATTAACGATACCGCAACCTAAGAGTATTATCACCACCAATAATACACTAAAATATTTTAATTTCAATTATAACTCTCCATATAATTTATTTTTAAAATACCCAAATAAAATGGGGATTTTTTATTTGATGTATTCGATAGAATAACATGATATTTTTTTTGTAATCCATAATTATATATAGTTTTTGTTAAAAGAAGAAATTTTAACAATTATTTAAAATTTTAAAAAAAAATTATTCATTTAAAATAATATTAATGGATAAAGATGAAAAACAGCAATTATGAATAAAATCAGTGAATGTATAATCCAACAATGTAAAAATTAGATGATATTCAATAAAAAAATCAATATTTATCATAATGAAGCAGTAATTAGCCAATATTATAAATCAATATTAATTTTTCTATTAAAGAGTAAAATTGCTATTGCAATCAATACAATGCCCGACATCGCAATATAAAATATATTAACATATATAACATCGATTCCACTGCCATGTATTAGAATCTGACTTAATGCATCAATAGCTTGAGACCACGGAACAATCTGAAAAATTTGAAGTGATGAATCCTGCAACAATAGAAAAGATTCTGATAAAAAACTTAATCCGAATGAAACAATGGTTGCAAGTCCGCTTGCCTGGGATGCATTACTTGTAAGTGAAACTATTATTATAGAAACTGCAATAGAAGATATCATTGTTAATATTCCAATAAATAAGGCCACAATTATTGAATATAATCCCCCTTTCCACTGAAATCCAATAGCTAATGCAATAGTTATGAGAATTATAACCTGAACAATCCCTATTATCATCCATGTCAGCAGGTTTCCCACAACATAATCCCTGCTTGTCATTTTTGTCAGTTTCATTCTTTTAAGCATTCCGTTTTCAAATTCACGTGCCAGATTTAGTGTGATTGAGTTGATTGTCATTAAAAGACCAAAAACCAGCAGTGCCGGCAGCATATAATTCAGTATATCAATGTCTTCATAGGCATTATTATCCATTATTTCAAGATTAACCATATTTATGGAACTGTTATACATTTCTTTTTGAAGATTGATTGAATAGTCTATTAAAACAATGTCCAGTACGCTTTTTGCTATGACATACTGTGGAGATGTAGGATCACCCTTAATATATATGGAACTTAAATCCCCATTGTTAATCATTGATTCAATGCTTCGGGAGTAATTCGAGGGTATGAGAATATATGCTGAAATAGCACCTTCTTCCAGTTTTTTATCTGCCGATGCCCCATCATCAAGATATACAATATTAAAAATCCCTGTATTATTGTTTAAACTGATGTTATTAAGGGAATCTATGAGAGAATTCGAGTATGTACTATGGTCAAGGTCGACTACCCCAATATCTGCAGTTGTATTAACCAGGCCTCCTCCCATAAGCAGACCCATTACAATCAGTGAAATAGCCGGAAATATTAATATAAAAAACAGGTTGTGCCTGTCACGGGATATTTCCTTAATGTTTTTTTTGAAAATGTCAAAGATTCTCATGTTTTATTCCACCAGTTCCTTTCCTGTAAGTTCAATAAAGACATCTTCTAAGGTGTTTTGTCTCATTTTTATATCAATCAGATTTGAATCGTTCTTTTCAATTATTTTAATGATTTCAGGTAATTTTGATGTTGCATTTAAAATATTTAAGGTTATTATTCCACGGCTGTATTCGACATTATTAACACCATCAATATTGCTGAATTCTTCAATTATCTTATCTGCACGACAGTCAACGCTTATATCCACAATATCCCCTTCACCTATTGATGATTTGAGATTATACGGTGTGTCGAGACTTATCAGTTTGCCTTTATTTATAATAGCTACCCTGTCACTTAAAAAATCAGCTTCATCCATCAGGTGTGTTGTCAGTATTATAGTCTTTCCCAGTTCCTTCTGATATAGAATATAATCCCATAATAATCTTCTTGACTGTGGGTCAAGTCCTTCTGACGGTTCATCAAGGATTATTAATTCGGGATTATGAATAGTTGCCATAGCTATGTTTATTCTTCTTCTCATTCCGCCGGATAATTTGTCCATTTTTGTGTTTTTCTCATCACTCAGCTGCAATTTTTCAAGGACAGTGTTTATTCTCTCGGTTAATGTTTTTGAGTCAATATCATATAGCCTACCTATTGTATAGAGGTTTTCAAAGCATGTCAGCTTTTCCCATATGATTATTTCCTGAGGGCATACTCCCAGTTTGGATTTGTCATAATTTTTCACGTTTTCACCGTCAATCAGAATTTCACCTGATGTAGGATTCACTATTCCAACCATCATATTGATTGACGTGCTTTTTCCGGCACCGTTTGGACCTAGAAAACCAAAAATTTCTCCCCGGTTAATTTCAAGGCTTAGATGGTCAACAGCTGTTTTGCCGTCAAATTCCTTAACCACACTTTTAACTTCAACAATAGACCCCATATCATATCCCTTACAGCTTTTTTGTTTTTGTATCGTATTGTGTCAGAGGTATTCTGTTTTCGCCGGCAAATCCCGGAACGTATCCGTATGTTTTTCTTATTTTATTGTTTACAGTACTCCATATTTTGCTTAGAGGTATTTCACATGGACACACTTCACTGCACTGTCCGCAGTTTGTACATGAATCAACCATGTGCACCATTCTTGTCAGATGAAACAGTGGCGGTGCAGGTGTGTATCCTCCAGGTATCCATTCAGGCCCTTCACTTTCAAGACAGCACTCTTCGCAGAAGCATATCGGGCACGCTTCCCTGCATCCGTAGCATTTCATACATTTTGAAAATTCATCTTCATATTTATGGAATACATCTATAATGTCTCCTGTGCTTCCCTCATAGTCTTTTTCTTTTTTCTCTGTGGAGTTAGAAAGCATTATTTCATTTATCTTTTGTCTGATTTTTATTTCTTCGCTTTCTGCTTTTCTTATTTCAATTAAATCATTCACTTCATCAAGGATTTTCTGGCCTTTGTCTGTAAATACTTCAACGAATGTTGCCTTTCCTGCAAGTTCTCCTGTTACTCCCCAGTTTCCAAGTCCCAAATCTGCATTGTATGGTATTTTAAGGCTGCATCTCCGGCAGTTTTCACGTCTGCCCCATCCTTTTTCTTCAAGCTCATCAATAGCTATTGCTTTTTCGCCGTCTTTAGTTTTTATTATTAGTTTTCCCTTTGATATTTCTTCTTTGACTACATCTTTCGGGTTTAACTCATAGATTTCCTCTATCATTTTCATTGTCTTTACAGGCGGCAGTGTTCCTCCGCAGTTTACTCCTATAAGGATTATATTGTCTTTAATGATTTTTCCTTTTTTTATCAGTTCATTTATTGTCATTGCATCACATGGTTTACATGATACTGCAATTTTCATATCTCTGCATCCGTTGAGGTATTTGTAGATGAACTTTGCCATGTTCAGTGTTCCGCAGTGCATCGACCCTGATGTTAGGGAAATATCACTTGGACGAGTTACCAAAAATGGTACTGCATCATATATATCATGTCCCTCTTTTACACATAAAACGGCATCAACAATTTTTTCCTCAAGGAGGTGTTTCATGATTGTGGTTACTACCCCACCATACTCACCATTAGCCCTAATCTCATTGTCATTTGAATATGCAATATACATTTATATCACTTCTTTTCTCACAGTGGTGGTTGAAATATCTTCAGCTTCAATACTAATATCTGTTCCATTATTGTAAATATCCTTTTTAATGTCAAAATCATCTTCAAATTTCTCTATTTGAATTGCACATGCTTTTAACTCTACCATTTTAGATTTTGGATCAAAAGAATCAGAATTTGTCAATACATTAGCTGCACACTCTGCAAAGTGCATTGGAATATTAACGATTCCTGGTTTTATGTCGTCAGTTATTCTTGCAGGAACAGCAATCTCCCCTCTTCTTGAAAAAGCCCTTACAACTTCATTATTTATAATTCCTCTTTCAGCAGCATCTTTTGTATTGATTTCAATGAATCCTGTTTTCACTTCATTTGACAGTGTTTCACATCTGCGGGTCATTGCGGCGTGATAATGGAATAATACTCTTGTTGTTGTTAAAATCAGAGGATACTCATCATCAGGAGTTTCAACAGGCCCTGTGTGTTCAATAACCTGGAAAACTCCAAGGCCGTCTGGTGTTTTGAAGGAGTCTTCATACATAAGAGGTTTACAAGGGTCATCTTCAGATAAACATGGCCAGTGAAGAGCTTCAGGCGTATCCAGTCTTTCACGATTCATACCTGCCATTATAGGTGCGCACTGCCTGATTTCATCGAAAATTTCTTCTGCAGAGTCATAATGGAATAGAGGTCTTGGAACGCCCATTCTAACTGCAATTTCCTCCATGATTTTCCAGTCAATCCATGCGTCTCCAGGAGGCTCCTGAGCTTTGTGGAGGCACTGAACTCTCCTCTCACCGTTTGTAAATGTCCCTTCCTGTTCGCCCCATCCTGCAGCAGGCAAAACAACATCTGCACACTGTGCAGTGTCAGTTAAAAAGCATTCCTGTACAATAAGCATTTCAAGGTTATTGAGAGCTTCTTTGGTATGTTTAATATCTGCATCGGATAAAACAGGATCTTCACCGTGAATATAAAGCACTTTCAAATCACCGTCATGGGCGGCATTCATCATCTCAACCAGAGTCAGCCCAGGCTCTGCAGGCAGATTCACCTCATATCCGTATCCGCTGTAGTAGTCATTAAACCATTGTGTAGTTTTCTCGTCTTGGACTTTCCTGTATCCGACATAATCTGTAGGAAGTGCTCCCATATCACATGCTCCCTGAACATTGTTTTGTCCGCGAAGAGGATTAACACCAGTGCCCTCCCTTCCGATATTGCCCGTAAGCATTGCCAGATTTGCAGTTGACATTACATTGTCTGCACCATGGGAATGTTCTGTTATTCCAAGTGAATATACAATAGCTGCCTTGTCTGCACTGGCATATTCAATAGCTAAATGTTTGATTACCTCTTCCTTTATGCCCGTGATTTCACTTGCCATTTCCAGAGTATACTTTTGTGTGCATTTTTTTAATTCTTCATATCCTCTGGTTCTTTTTTCAATAAACTCCTTATCCTGAAGGTTATTATCTATAATAACCTTAATCATTGCATTGATTAGGGCAACGTCAGTACCCGTTTTAAACTCAACGTATTCATCTGCAATCTTTGCAGTTGGAGTGAACCTTGGATCGGCAACAACAACTTTGGCTCCCTTTTTTCTGGCCTGGATGATTTTTCTTGCAAATAACGGATGTGCCTCCATGGAGTTTGTGCCTATGCAGAAAATATAATCCGATTCCTTAATACTGTCAAAGCCGTTGGTCATGGCTCCCGAGCCAAATGTGGTTGCAAGACCTGCAACGGTAGGTCCGTGACAGATTCTTGCACAGTGATCAACATTCTGGGTCCCGCATGCGACACGTGCCAGTTTCTGTGTGATGTAAATATTTTCATTTGGGGAACGTGCACATGCATAAAATCCGATTTTATTTGGATCATCACTAGATACTTCCTTTAACTTACTTGCCACTAAATCCAGTGCCTCATCCCATGAAGCTTCTCTGAATTCGCCATTTTCCTTTATCAGAGGAGTTTTTAACCTGTCTTCCCTGTTAATAAATTCATATCCGAAGTTTCCTTTAGGACATACTTTTCCTTCATTAACAGGATGCCTTTTATACGGCTCAACCCCTATTATTTTTCCGTTTCGAACAACCAGATTAATACCGCAGCCTACACCGCAGTACGGACAGATTGTAGGAACATATTTAATTTCCAACATTTAAATAAACCCTTAAAAATGTGCTTTTTTATATTCATCAACCTTTTTGAGGAAATAAACATCACTGACTCTTTCAATCGTATCGGCCAGCCTTTCCTTTTGAGGTTTAATGCTTAATTCATTATAAACTTCTAAAACAGCCTCTAAAGTTTCAAATATTTCCTTTTTACTTTCCACATATAAATGATGACCAATAACAGTCTTCCTTCCTCCTTTTCCACCTATGAATATGGAATATCCTTCAAAATCAGTTTTTTTAGCATCATTCGGACATGCTTTAATACATTTGCCGCAGCTGACACATGTCTGATAATTGGTTATGGAGATATCTCCCCTTATTTCTATTGCATCCATTTTACAGACATCTGCACAGCGTCCGCAGCCGTTACAGTTATCCTCGGTTTTTGGAATTTTAATGCCGTTTATACCGAAATCTGTTGTTGTAACAGCCAAACATCGGTTAGGACATCCCGTAATTCCCAGTTTAAACTTGTAATTTAATGGTTTTTCTGCGAATTTATCTTCAATTTCAGCAGCCAGTTCATTTGTATCAATCAATCCCAAATTACAGTGAACAGAACCCGGACAGGCCATGATTGAACGGAACAGCGGTCCTTCAGTACCGTTGATTAGACCGTCTTTTTCACTGAATTCAGCGACAATATCCTCCACATCACACAAATCAATTTCCTGGATTTCAATTTCCTCTCTGGAGGTTAACTTTATAACTGCATTGTATTTTTTGGCAACCTGAGATATTTTATTTAAAAGTTCCGGTTCATAGTAACCTCCGACAGTGGTTCTGAACCTCAGATATGCCTGATTGTTTGCGGCCGAACCGACACCGGCATGCATCCATATGTAGTAGTAGGAATTAAACTCTCCGCTGTCTTTTCTTCTTAGGACTTCTTTATTAAAACGTTTAGTTTTGAATTTCTTCATGAATTCAATTTCATCCAGTTTAACGTCATCATTCAAATCAAAATAGTTCTCTATGATACGGCCTTTAGGAGTTCTTATGACAATCGTTGAATATCCGTCAGGTGATCCCTTGTCTCCAAAGCTGATATCTGCAAGTTCCGCATCGAAATCCCTGCACATCAAACATCCGGCAGATGCATTGATTTCGGATAAACTGATAGGATAGTCTTCATCTTCAGTGGATATAATGAAATTTTTTCCCTTAACATCACATTTAGTGATATCTTCAATGGAAATATCTAGTGAATCAACTTTAGCTGTAAGTTCATCGTATCCGAATTTTTCAGTACAGAACAAACCTAAAATATATTTGATTTTAGGGATTCGGGCAGGTTTTCCGTTTCGGCCTCTTTCAGCACCATGCTTTGAAATATAGGGGTGATACTGAATATTTCTTAAACCTGCAACCTGACATGGAAGACCGACAACAGCAATGCGTTTTAAACCTAATTCACCTGCTTTTCTAACAGCCTGAAGAGATGATACTGCATATTTGCTTTTGGAAGTGTCTCCGTCACCTGAAAGGTCATCAGCAGATGTAATAATCATGCTTACAGGCTTCAATTTATCGGCACCTATAACGACAGCACCGTCAATTTCTCCGTCATCCAAAAGACACTGTAAAAATTTGGTAACAACACCTCCGGACTGACCTTCAATATCTGATTTGGAATAATAAAATTCTTCAAAGAAATCCAGTCTGTTTCTGATATCATAGGAGCCTGTCACCATCCTTGGACAGACTTCACTACACATACCTGATCCTTTACGCAGACATTCCTGTGCAATAAACGGTTTTTCATCAAATAAAATCAGATTGTTAGGACAGACTATACTGCAGGTTCCGCATTTGGCACACAGGTTGCTGTCGACAATTTTATTTAAAAACCACTCGTGATTAATATGTTTGTTTTCCTTTAAAACAGATAAATCCGCAAGGATATTGTTTATAATTTCTTCGGTAATTTTTCCGTTTTCAGATATTAAATTTGCATAATTCCATAATTTGAATTTTAAATCCAAAATATTAATGGAATGATTTTTTTCAAGAAACTTATCAATACAGGAATTAATCAGTTTTTCATCATCAATCTTCATCATAAACATCACACTCCCCGATAATGTAGATGTTTATAACAGGAAAGATATATAACAATTGGTTGATACTTTCAGAAAATAATATTTCGCACAAGTGATATATATTTCCCAACATCATAATCATTATGGACTTTTACAGAAGATATCAGGCTTTCTGTCCGGTAAATTAAATCCATTAAGACACAAAAGCAGAATCTGATAAAAACGTATAGATTCTTAAATTATTACAAACAATCAAACTACATAATCTAAAATCAACCGATTACTATACATAACAAATTGAGAATATGGAATTTAAAGTTAGCTCTGCGAAATAATATTGTAAAAAGATAGAGGATTATTGACTGCCACATATAGATAAAACAGGTATAAAAAAATAATGTCCAATATTATCATACATAATATTGACATTGGAAATCATAATCACTACACTTTCAGTTACAACCATCAGAAAAAATAACCTGCATATTATAGAAACTGATGTTATACCTGCAGAAGCAAAAATATTATTTATCGATTACTGTAATTTCAGATTCTGAATTTCGCCAGACAATCCAATAGCTGCAATAAAAAATCCAAAAAGAGTTTAAAGGTTAAAAGTAAAGAAAGTTATTCTAAAACAGTGTGTCTTGCTTTTAAATCACTTTCAGTCTGATGCATCTTTTCCATTAATTCAGAAACAATTGCATCGAGAAAAACCAGTGTTGTCAATTCAAAAGCAGTTCCCAGAGGAGTTAATGAAGTGTAGTTACCGTGAATCTGACGCTTCATATAATTCTCGTCATCAACTTCCTTTTTTGTTCGGCCTTTAACAAGAAGATAACTGTCAGCCAACTGTCCAAGTGTGGATTCAGGATAAGATGTAACGGCTAATACTTTGGAACCTCTATTTTTAGCAATCTGAACAGCTGAAACTATAGTATTGGTTTCACCGGATCCGGAAATAGCAATTATACAGTCGTCTTCATAAATAGCTGGAGAAATTGTTTCACCAACAACATATGCACTTAAACCCAAATGCATTAACCTCATTGCAAAAGCCTTTGCTGCAAGACCTGACCTTCCGGCACCAGTTACGAAGACATTTTTTGATTCGATGATAATGTTTTCAAAATCATTTATTGCATCTTCATCCAAAAAATCCTGTGCACTTTCAATATTGTCTAAAATTGCGTTAATAGAGTTTTTCATTAATTCCATTATAATCATCCTATTATTGGTGTAGTATATTATATGATGATACTTCAATATATAATTACTTATGGAACTTAAAAGCAAAGGACATATCAGTTTGGAGATTGATGGTGAGATTTATGATTACAAATTATATGAATCTTTAGATTCATTATCAAGAACTAATTCTCAGAGAAAATCTGCTAAAGAATTAAATATTTCACATACTGTCTTTAATCGAAGGATATTGAAAGCTGAGAATAAATTGGGTTTTAAATTAACTGTAAAAAAAGGCAACGGAAGCACTCTCAGCGATGGAGGATTAAGACTGCTTGAAGAATATCGCAAATACCTGATACAAATAGCTGAACCGGATAACATCAATATTGCAGGAGGACACATCAGTACCGGACTTTTAAAAAGTATTGATTTACCGTTTAACATTAATGTATACAGCAGCAACGATAATGATGCTTTTAAACTGGCTAAACGGGGCGTTGTTGATTTGTTGACATTGGATGATCCTTTAATAGCTTATCAAAGAGATATCAATTTCATTCCAATAGCATATGATTATCTGGTTTTAATTTCAAGTCCGAATTCAAGGCAAATAAAGAGCATCAGCGATTTGAACAATTTAAATTTTGTTGAAGTTAACGGATCAGCACAGAGACTTGCCTGGAACAGTTTAGAACATTATGATTTAAAATACAATATCAAACATTCAGTTAATTCACAATTTGATGCTTTTAAAATCGTTAGAAATTCCAAAAATTTATACAGTTTTTTAAATGCCAGTTATTTCAAAGGAAATGAAATATTAAAATTCGATACACGACATGTGATTAGTTTAGTTAAAGTTAACGATAATGACACTAAAACAGATGATTTTATCAATTATTTATTAACTTCAGGTCAAAAAGAGATTGGAAAACAAGGTTTTATTCCCATGGAATAAATAGTCTCCAAATGCTCACCAACATTATTTATATCAAAAAAACCATAATGTATTATGCACCTCATTTTTTAGATGTAAATTCTCACTACATCTATGATGTTATTTATTTAAAATTAAATTAAAGGCGATGATAATGGTTAAAAACACAGATTTACTTGCAATTGGACATTCAGCCCATGATTACATTATTAGAGTACCGGAATTTCCGAAAGCTAATTTTTCATCCCCAATAACAGATATGAAAACATTTAACGGTGGAGCAGCAGCAAATGTTGCTTGTGTTGGGGCTAAACTTGGTCTTAAAACAGCTTTAGTTTCAGCTGTTGGCGGAGATTTTAAGAAAAGTGAATATTATGAACATATGGAAAATTTAGGCATAAATACAGATTCATTAATAATAGTGCCTGGGGAAAAAACCCCAACGGCATTTGTACTGACCAATGACAATTCCGACCAGATCAGCTATTTTTACTGGGGAGCTGCAAGGGAATTCAGTGAAAGTAAAGTGCCTGCAGGCATTATAAAAAACTCCGAATCTGTTCATTTAGCAACTGGAGATCCTGATTTTAACTGGAAATGCTCTGAAGAAGCTAAAAACAAAGACATTCTTGTTTCATTCGATCCAGGACAAGACCTTGGAATGTATGATACTAAAAAATTAAAAGAAGTTATTGAAAATACAACAATACTATTCGGTAATCATCATGAAATCGAGCGAATTCTTGATTCACTTAAAACCGATTTGAATGGTTTGAAGGAATTAGGTCCTAAAATAATTGTTAAAACCTGTGGGGCTAATGGAAGTGAGATATACTCTAATGAGGATAAAATAATCATTGATGCAATAGACTGTGACGTTGTTGATCCGACAGGAGCCGGAGATTCATACAGAGCAGGATTTTTATCAAGATTTTTAAATGGAGAATCACTTGAAGAATCAGCCAAGTTCGCTTCAACTGTTTCATCATTTATTATCGAGCATCAAGGCTGTCAAACAAACATGCCTACATTTGATGAGGCATTTGAAAGAATGAATGAGTTTTACTAAAAACTCATTACTTATTTTTTATAGATTAAAATGCACTATCACCAGGTTAAAAGCATATTATCACCAAAAAACGGCATGAATCTCTATAGAGGCTGCAGTCACGGATGCATCTACTGTGATTCAAGAAGCAAAGTCTACAATATGAATCATGAATTTGAAGATATTGAAGTTAAAAAGAATTCTCTGGAACTGCTGAAAAAAACACTGCGGAATAAAAGGAAAAAAGTGATGATATCAACCGGTTCAATGTCAGACCCCTATATGCCTGTTGAAAAAAGATTAAAATACATGAGAAATGCATTAAAACTGATTTATGCATATGGACATGGCTTTACATGCATTACAAAATCCGATTTGATACTGAGAGATCTTGATTTAATCGAAAAAATCAATGAAAACACAAAATCCGTAGTGCAGATGACATTAACAACATCAGATGAAGATTTATGCAAAGTGCTGGAGCCTAATGTATGCACTACCAGACGGCGTGTTGAAGTATTAAAAGAATTAAACAGGCATGAAATCCCAACTGTTGTCTGGTTATGTCCCATATTGCCTTTCATTAATGATACTGAAGAAAATATTCACGAGATTATAGATTATTGTATCGGAGCTGATGTTAAGGGAATAATCTGTTTTGGAATGGGAATGACATTAAAAGAGGGCAGCAGAGAATATTTTTACAGAAAACTCGATGAGAATTTTTCGGGACTAAAAGAAAAGTATAAAACTCATTTTAAAAACAGTTACCATATTCCAAGTCCAAATTCCAACAGATTAATGAATATTTACTATGAAAAAACCACAGAAGCAGGAATTATGAATAATACCGATGAAATATTTGAATATTTACGGGAGTTTCCAAAAAAGGACACTTCAATTCAGACAAAATTATTCTAAAGAAAACTTTATATTATTCAATTTTTCCAGATTTAAAATCAATTGATTTAAATAATATTAATACAATAAGATTATTATCAAATAAAAGTGATTATATAATCAAATATTGTTGATTTAATTAAAAATTAATTGAGTGGTAACAATGACACAGATAAGTGATGCGAAGAAGGGAATATTAACCGATGAAATGAAACATGTTGCAAAAATAGAAAATGTATCCGAAGACTTTATATTAAAATCAGTAGCTGAAGGAACAATAGTAATACCAAGCAATAAAAACAGGGACATTGAAGCATGCGGAATTGGTGCCGGACTTCGAACAAAAGTAAATGCAACTGTTGGAACCTCAACAGATATTGTAAACTTCGATGAAGAAGTTGAAAAAGCACAGATAGCAATAGATAACGGGGCAGACTGCCTAATGGAACTAAGTATCGGAGGAGACCTTGACGTAATAAGAAAAAGAGTACTTGATATGTCAACATTACCTGTCGGATCTGTACCAGTATATCAGGCAGCTATTGAAACAATAAGAGAAGAAGGTTCAGTAATTTACATGGATGAAGATAAACTGTTCAAAACCATTGAAAAACAGGCCAAAGACGGAATAGACTTCATGGCGGTTCACAGCAGTATTAACATTGAAACCTTAACAAGACTTAAAAGACAGGGCAGAGTAACAGGACTTGTTTCAAGAGGCGGATCATTCATGTCCGGATGGATTGTGGAAAACGAACAGGAAAATCCGTTATATGAAAATTTCGACTATGTGCTGGAAATTGCAAAAGAACATGATGTAGTATTATCCCTTGCGAACGGAATGAGAGCAGGATCAATTGCAGATTCAACAGACAGAGCACAAATACAAGAATTAATTATTTTAGGAGAGTTAATTGACAGATCACGTGAAGCCGGAGTTCAGTGTATGATAGAAGGCCCAGGACACATACCAATCAATGAAATTCCAACAAACGTAATGATACAGAAGAAAATGTGTTCAAATGCACCATTCTACATGCTCGGACCGATTGTATGTGATGTCGCACCAGGATACGACCACATTGTATCTGCGATAGGAGCAGCATCATCTGCAAGAGCAGGAGCAGACTTCATATGTTACGTAACCCCTGCAGAACATTTGGCACTTCCATCTCCGGAAGATGTTAAAGAAGGAGTAATAGCTACAAAAATAGGTGCTTATGCCGGAGATCTTGCAAGCGGACAAATAGACGGTTCACAAGATTTGGCAATGGCAGAAGCAAGAAAAAGATTAGATTGGGAAGCTCAATATGCATGTGCAATGTTTCCACAAGCAGCCCGTGCAAAAAGAGACCAAAGACCACCTGAAGACGAAGATGCCTGTACAATGTGTGGAAATTACTGTGCAGTAAAAATCGTTAATGAATGGTTAGACCAGTCAGATTCAGACTTAATAAAATAGATTAAGGAGTTAAAAAACTCCTTAATATCCATAATCTGGAAAATAAAACATTAATTAATCATCAACCATGCTTTTGCAAAAGTTCCCCAACTTTACAAGACACTGCTGAAATGTACAGAAATGGAAACGATTACCTCCTTCAAATTGAGTCTAATGAATTTTAAATAGTAGTATAAATACAATTAATAAATGACAAAGACAAAAGTTCAGTAAACTTTTTCGATGATTAAAAAGGTAAACCTTACTCATTGTAATTGTCTGAACCCTCTATATGAGGGGGATATCACGGCGGTTCTATACTCACAAATGTATACTGGCCGTGGAATAAAAATCCCAAACCTGTAATTTGGGGTAGTTTAAATTAATAAAAAGTTATTATTATACTAATTTTTTTGATTATAGATGGTGAGAGTAGATGAAACATTGGATTGAAAAAATAGCTAATGAATTAAATGAAAAAGATGTAGAAAAACATGTTATTGCCAGCGGTACATCAATTTCCGGGTCAATACATATCGGAAACTCATGTGATGTCTTTATAGCGAATGGAATCGGAAAAAAATTAAGAGAACTTGGCAGAGACGTTGAAACTATCTGGATTGCTGATGATAATGATCCTTTAAGAAAAGTACCTTATCCTTTACCTGAAGATTATGATAAATATCTGGGACAGCCATACTCCAACATTCCATGTCCTGACGGATGCTGCAGCAGCTTCGTTGAACACTTCGAAAAACCATTTCTGGAAGTTATGGATGATTACGGTATTGAAATAAAGCATAAATCCGGTTTTGAAATGTATAAAAGCGGAGTTTATGAGGATTATATAAGATTATCCCTGGAGAAAGCTCCGGAAATTAGAGAAATCTTTAACCAATACAGAAGAGAACCCTTAGCTGATGACTGGTTACCATATAATCCAATTTGTGAAGAATGCGGTCGTGTTAACACTACCCATGCCTATGATTGGGATGGAGATATAATTAAATACAGATGCGACTGCGGTCATGAAGGTGAAACAGACATTAAAGATGGAAACGGAAAATTAACATGGAGAGTTGAATGGGCTGCCCGGTGGAAAATATTCGGCATTACCTGCGAACCGTTTGGAAAAGACCATGCGGCCAGCGGCGGTTCCTACGATGTCAGCAGTATTATTTCCAAGGAAATATTTGATTATGATGCACCTTATCCTGTTCCATATGAATGGATAACCCTTGACGGTGAAGCTATGAGCAAATCTCACGGAGTATTCTTTACCCCCGGAGAATGGCTGAAAATAGGACCTGCCGAGAGCCTGAACTATTACTTATTCAGATCAAAACCTATGAAAGCAAAGGATTTTTCACCAAAAATGCAGTTTTTGGATTTCATAGACCAGTTTGATAAAGTTGAAAAAGTATATTATAATGAGGAAGAAGCACCATCCGAAAAGGAAGACAGAAAGTTCAGGAAAATATATGAAGTATCACAAATCAATGAGAATGAAAGCATTCCATTCAGACCTCCTTACCGGTTTTTAGTTAATGCATATCAAATTGCCGGTGATGATTTAGAAAAAATATATGAAATTCTGAAAAAGAATTCACAGTTAACAAAAAGTTTCGAAAATAAAGAGTTCAGTGATTTAAGCGAATTGGAATTATCCCAGTACAGGCAGCGTGTTGATAATGTCGTTTACTGGCTGGATAATTATGCCCCAAAATTTGTTAAATTCCAGGTTCAAAAGAAAAAAGTACCTAAATTACCTTTAACTGACGAACAGACAGTATTTTTAGATGATTTAGCTACTTTAATTGAAACTACTGAATATAATAAAGCTGAAGATTTGCATGATGGAATGTATGAAATCCTGGAAGGCCAGGGTTTAAAGCCACAGAAAGGTTTCCAAGCTATTTATAAAATGATTCTTGGTCAAAAACAGGGTCCTAGAGCAGCTTCGTTTTTATTATCTCTTGATAAAGATTTTGTTGTTAAACGTTTAAGACGAGAATCTTAAACTACACCCTCAAAATCTTATTTAACCATTATCTATTGGGCAGTTATCCACTTTTTTAATTTCTGTTGTATTGCCCACCTTATCCAACTCTTTTTGCCATATTTCAGGATGTTTTTTCGTGAATTTATCAAACAAATCCTTACATTCGGAATCATCTAAAACAGTGATTTCAACATCATTGTCCACTAATAAGCTTTCTGCACCCATCAATGTTGTATTTTCACCAATTACTACTCTTGAAATATTGTACAATATTATCGCACCACAGCACATAGGACATGGAGAAAGAGTTGTATATAATGTGCACTTCCGGTAATCTTCATAGCTTAAACGACCGGCATTCTCTATCGCATCCATCTCTGCATGAAGAATAACTGAATCATTTTGAATTAAACGGTTATGGCCCCTGGATATTACAGTACCCTCTTTAACTAAAACAGCACCAATGGGTATCCCAGATTCATCTAAAGATTTTTTAGCTTCATCAATAGCTAATTTTAAAAAGTAAGCGTCATTCATAAAATAAAAAAAGAGTAGATGATAATATAACCATCTATTTAAATCTGTCAAAAAATCCTTTACTGGATTTGGCTTCATTATCCTCTTTGAGTTTTTCGATTTGAGATTTTAAATCTGAAATGGTTTTTTGAGAATCATTGGATAACTTATCGTAGTTACTTTGTTTGATTTTCAATTCAGATTTAAGAGATACAATCTCTTTTTTCAATTTATCAATTGATTTTTTAGATTCCTCATCAACTTCATTCTTATAATCACCCATTTCAATGAGTTTGTTTCTTAAATCAGTGACTTCAGATTGAAGTGAAGAGTTTTCACTTTTATATTTATCTAACTCTTCGTTAGATGCTTTTAAATCATTTTTCAAAGTTTTATTGATATCTTCTAAATCATCAGAGGAACTTAATGAATCAATCTTGTCCTTTAAGGATTTGATTTTATTTTCATATTTTTCTTTGGCTGAATCTAATTCAGATTGGTATCTGTCAGCTCTTGCTTTATCAACAGCTCTGTCAGCGCCTAATTCACCAATACGATCACTTAATTCTTCATTTATGTCTAACTGATTATAATAATTTCTAGAAGTTTTATCCAAAGCATCAGTTAATTCTTTCTTTAATGATTTTAATTTGGAATTTTCTTTTTTGAGATCTGGAATTATATTATTGGTTAGATGATTAAGTTCTTCGGACTGATTTTTCAATTTAGACTCTTTGTCTTTGAGCTGTTTTTTTAATTTTGAGAGTTTGGAGTTAAGTGCATCAATCTTTTTATTAGAATCCTTTTCTTTTTTAGGTTCTTTCTTGGACTCCTTTTTAGACTCTTTTTTAGGTTCCTTCTTAGGCTGTTTTTTAGATTCTTTTTTAGATTCTTTTTTAGATTCTTTTTTAGGCTCTTTTTTATCAGGAACTTCAACATCCTTCTCAACAGGAGCCTCATCAACTTCCTCAACAACAGGAACATCCTCATCAGAAGACTCAACAACATCATCAACAGGAGCCTCATCAACT
>CADBPS010000067.1 GCA_902796575.1 uncultured Methanobrevibacter sp.
GAGCAAACGTATTATTCGCACAAAAAGGTATCGATGACTTAGCACAACACTACTTATCCAAATCTGGTGTTTTAGCAGTAAGAAGAGTTAAAAAATCTGACATCGAAAAATTATCCAGAGCAACCGGCGCAAGCGTCATCACAAACTTAGATGACTTAACCGCTGATGACTTAGGAGATGCTGGAATCGTAGAAGAAAGAAAAATCTCCGGCGAAGAAATGATTTTCGTAGAAGAATGTTCCGGTGCAAAATCAGTAACCTTATTCGTAAGGGGAAGTACCAAACACATTGTTGATGAAATTGTAAGAGCAATTGAAGATGCAATTGGTGTTGTAGCAGCTACTGTAGAAGATGATCAAGTTGTAGCTGGTGGAGGTGCTCCTGAAGTAGCTATGGCTAAAAAACTTAAAGATTATGCTGAATCCATATCTGGAAGAGAACAATTAGCTGTAAATGCTTTTGCCGAAGCTTTAGAAATAGTACCAAAAACCTTAGCTGAAAATGCAGGTTTAGATAGTATTGATTCATTAGTTGATTTAAGAGCTTCCCAAGAAAACAGTCCTTACATGGGATTAGATGTTTTCACTGGTGAAGTATCAGATATGCAGGAAGCTGGTGTTATTGAACCAAAAAGAGTTAAAAAACAAGCTATTCAATCCGCATCTGAAGCAGCTGAAATGATTTTAAGAATTGATGATGTAATTGCATCTACCGGAGGAGCAGATGACATGCCTATGGATCCGGGCATGGCTGGAGGTATGCCTCCAATGATGTAAATTTAATTTACATCTCTTTTTTTTCTTTTATGAATCACAATAGGCTTATTTTTAAAACATCATCTTTGGATGAAGTATATTACCTAAAAGATACCGTACTTATAAAATTTAACCATAATCGTAATGTTATATCCAATTCACCAATGAATGGGGGCATTCACGATAATTTAAAATATATTTTTAATCATCATTTATCTCAGGAAACAATTGATTATCTGGAGAATCATGATTTAACTGATTATTTAATTGAAATATCAGATAATTTGGGTTTTGATTACTCTGTTTCAACAGGTCTTGTTACTTTAGCGTTAATGAAAAATACATCGATTGTTACCAAAAAGTATAAGAAGATTGAAGTCACAGCAATTACCACTGCTGGTGTTAGGGTTAATGCTGTAAAAGCCGGAGATAAAGCTTCCTATTATGAGGAAAATTCAAAATTTCATCATGGAACAATAAACACAATATTGCTAATAAATTCTAAACTGGACAATAATGTTCTTGTTGAAGCATTTATGACAGCATCTGAAGCTAAAACAGTTGCCTTAAACAATTTAAAAATACCATCGCAATTTTCAAATGGATTTGCAACAGGTACTGGAACAGACGGTTTGATAATTGCATCAAATCGGGATTCGGATAACAGATTAACCAATGCCAACAAACATTCAAAATTAGGCGAACTGATTGCAAATTGTGTTATTCAGTCTATAACTATTGCAATTAAAAAACAAGTATGGATTACACCTAATTCACAGTCAAATGTTTTGGCTTTACTGAACAGATATAAATTGGATATTAACGAGTTTTATGAATCACTGGATGAAGATAAATATGGATTCATTTTCAGACTGAAACATGATTCTAAAATTCAGGAAAATATTATTATCACAGTTTCAGTTTTAAATTTAATTGATAATGTATCTGATGGAATTATTGAAAAGGAATATGCTTATGAATTTTCAAAGTTTATTATAAATTATTGTTCAGGATATACTGTCAAAAAACTACTTTTATATTGGATTGATAAGTTTCTGAAATAACTACTTAAAAAAGTAAATATATATTAAATTCAAAGTTTAAAATAGTAGTTATGAGATGAAATGTTTCATGGTGTGATTTTATGAGAATGAATGAATTAATAAACAAAGAAGTTCTTGATGGTAACGTTTGTGTTGTAGGCAAGGTGTCTGAGATAATTTTTGATGAAGATACATTTGAAATTACTGATATTGTTGTCAAAAAATCGGGTCTTTCAGAACAGTTTAGAGACAGTGAAAATGTTATTCCATTAGATCTTGTAAAAGTTATTGGCGATAAAGTATTATTAAAAAGTGATGATGATATATAATGAAGTCTAAAGATTATTTAATTCAATTATTGAAGGATAATGATGTTTTTCTTAAGGGGGACTTTACATTATCATCAGGTAAAAAAAGTGATTATTACATCAACATGAAAAAGGCTATTACTGAACCTGAAATACTGTCTACAATTGCCAAGATGATTGTTGATTTAATTGCAGAAGATGGTGTTGATAAAGTTGCAGGTCCAGCATTAGGGGCTGTACCGATTGCTACTGCAGTGTCTCTTGAGGGCAATATTCCTTTATTAATGATTAGGAAAGAAAAAAAGGGTTATGGTACTTCAAAATTAATTGAAGGCGAATTAAACTCTGATGATAATGTTATAGTTGTTGAGGATGTTACAACTACAGGGGGATCACTACTTAAAGCTATTAAGGCCGTTCAGGAAAATGGTGGAAATGTCACTAGAGCTTTTGTAGTTGTTGATAGACAAGAAGGTGCTATTGAAGCATTTGGGAAAGAAGGCATTATTTTAGAGCCTTTAATAAAAGTAGATGAATTCTAGGATGTTTTCATGAGAATTGAGTTTATTAAAAATTATTTTTTGAGAAATTATAGGTTACTTTTAATTTCCCTATTTATTTTTATTATATTTTTCATTGTGGGTATTTTTAATGGTTACTCATCTGTTGGGGGTAATACGGGCCAAATATCTCAAAATGCTTATTCAATTGGTAATATATCACTTTCTACTGGGGGATTAACATCTTGGGATTTATTTATCAATAATTTTCTGGTTGGTCTTCGTATATTTCTTGGAGGATTTTTATTTTCCCTCTATTCTATATTTCTGGTTATAACTAATGCATTGACTATTGGTGCTCCTTTTGGGGTTGATTTTACCTTTGCTTCGGTGACTATTATACCTCATTCTATTTTCGAGTATCCTGCTTTAATCTTTGCATTAACTGGTGCATTTTTAATCACAAAAATTGAAATTGGAATCATCAGATCATTTATGAGTGTTGATAAAAGTGTTAGTGAGTCTATTAATGAATCAAAAGTTATGATGAAAGATATTATTCTATCTTTCATAATAATGTTAATACTTTTAATCGTAGCAGCTCTTATTGAAGGAAATCTGACAGCTCCTTTTGCAATGTGGTTTTACAATGCTTAATTATTTTTTTGCATGATGAACAAGATGGGGTAATTCATCAATAATTATTCCCATAGCTGTTTTAACAGCATTTGGTGAACCTGGCATGGAAAATATACAACAATTTTTATAAATCCCTGCAGTTGCACGTGAAAGAAGGGCGCTTGATCCTATTTCAAGGTATGATTCATGTCTGAATATTTCTCCAAATCCATCTAATTTTTTGTCAAACAGATTTTCTACACACTCAACTGTTATATCTCTTTTTGAAATTCCAGTTCCCCCTGTGGTTAATATAACATCTGATTTGTCATTAATCATTTTTTCAATGGATTCTTCCAATATTTTCTCTTCATCCGGTATGATTATTCTTGATATTAAATTATATCTTTTAATTATAAGATTTTCAATATAATCTCCGGATAAATCTTTGCTTTCATCTCTACTGTCACTTAAGGTTATGATACTGCAATTAATTTTTGCAGATGACTTGTTTTTGTGTTCATTTATTGTTTTATTTTCCATGCATTCACCATCCTTTTTATTTTATATCTTTTTTTTAATTTCATTAAATGTATCGATTTCATTTAATAATTTAGCAGTCGCCTCATATAATGATCCGTATTCATTATTTTTTTTCTCAATAAGCTTATTATCGACCATTATCTGAACATGATAGTAAACCGTATTGTAATATATGTTCAATTCATTAGCTAACTGGTTGATGTTATATGGTCTGTCGATTATTTTTTCAATAATCTTTGCGCATGTTTTTCCACCTTTATTTTTTAATAATAATATTTTTAAAGGACTGTTCATTTCAGTGTAGTGCTTAGAATTTTCTTTCATTCTATTCCTCCATTTCTTATTGTATATTCCTTGAACAGATCATCCGCCCATTTTATTGCACTTTCACTTTCATCTATTATTATCTGTGAATCATCATAATGCCCATCCTTGAAGAATAAGGTTAATGACATGAAATCATTGGAGTATGTTAGAAATATTTTCGGTTTTTGTTCTGTTTTAATTATGGTTATTTTTTTGCTTTCAATTAATGATTTTTTTATGTATCTGCTTTTTTGCATTGATTTAAGTATTTCTTCGCTGATTAATAGTTTTATTTCTTCTACTTCGTCGTTTTTTATAAGTTTTATCATGTGTCTGAAATGATTTTCGGAGTATATCGGCAGTATTATTGTTAGTCTTTTTGATTTTTCTAACATCTTTATGTACGTGTTAAATGCATTTGATAAATCACTTGTTGTTGATGAAATAAGTTCTGCATTTCTTAAAAGATATAATTTATTTAAAAAATTTTCCGGAATGCCTGATAAATCATGATCATTCCAGAAAACCTTGTTTTTGTTGATTGCATACCAGTTATTAATCAGTTTAATAATGTTTGCTGCTAATAGGTAGCCGTTTGATGTAAGTGAATAAATCTTTTTTTCTTTTTTAATCAAATTATTTGCTTGCAATTCTTTTAAACCATGTAATATTGTGGCTGAAGGTTTTTTCAACTCATTTCGCATTTCGTTCAGTGTTTTATCTTCATCATATAGTATGACAAGCAATAATGTTCTCATTGTTGATGTTAAAAGATATTTCACATTTTTGAACTCGTGATTTTTATCTTCCCTTGATTTATCATTCACTTAAATCACGCCTTCTTTTATTGTTTCAAAAAGTCTGTTTGCCCATTTAATTGATTCTTTGCTTGTGGAATTCAGGATTCTATTTTGATCATAACTGCCGTCATTTTTGAATAATCCTAAATTCATCGTGTCATCACATATCAACAAATAAATCTCCAAATCATTGTTTAATAATGTGATTTTCAGATTTCCCTCTTTTATATTGTCCCGTCTTAATTTCTCGTCGATTTTATATATTATGCCCTGATAAATTGTTTTGTTCATAATTAACTCAATATGTCCATTGTTTTTAAGAATATTTTCTATTAATTGTGGATATTCTGGATGGATGTAGGGAAATACTGCTTTGATGTTGGTGGCTTGTTTTAACTGATTTTTAATGATGTCGTGGGTTTTGTAGATATCAACAGGGTTTGTTTCGATTAATTTTGATTCATATAAATATGTTATATCCTCTATGCTTTCACTGCTAATGTATTTTATATCGTGCTTGTACCAGAATGTGTCGAAATTCTTAACGACATCAATGCTTTTTTTGAATTCTATTATTTGGTTGATGAATATTCTTGTCATGGGATTTATCTCGTATTTTTTATCAACTCTCTTCACATGGTTGTAGTATTCTAATCTATGCATGTTACTTGAAACAGAACTATATGCCATTTTTGTTTTATTAACAATATCTCCAATGCTTTGAGGTTCTTTATTAAGTTCAGACAATATATTTAATCTTATTTCAGATTTTAAAATAAAAAATATGTTTCGATCAATATACTCTTTTTCTGTTATCATTTTTATCACATCACTTTTTTTGTTTCTTGTTTAATTTTTCATCTTTAATGAAAATTGTTCATATTACTACATATTTTTATCTATATTTAAATATATTTTTGAATATTCATTGAAGATTGTTTGAATATTCTTTGAAAGTTTTTTGAATATTCTTTGAAAGTTTTTTGAAGGTTCTTTGAATATTCATTGAAGATTGTTTGAATATTCTTTGAAAGTTTTTTGA
>CADBPS010000068.1 GCA_902796575.1 uncultured Methanobrevibacter sp.
ATAAGATATTTAATATGCATATGTATAATTCGTAATACTTTTATTTTTAGATTTAAGAAAAAAATTAATTATTCGGAACCCTCTTTACATTTTTTATATTTTGAACCATATAATGCTTAAACAGCAAAACTTTTTTTTTCATTTTAATATACTGTAATCTTTGCTCAACTGCATATTATCCAAATCAAGATCATATACTGCAATCTGATTATTATCCATATTGAAGCCTACATAAACACATACATTGTCATTGAATATGAAATCATTTCCGTTATTATCTGTTTGAGAACCGTAACCTCCAGCACAATTTTTAAATCTGAATCCGGTTTTAGTTTCAGTGTTTTTTATTAATTTCCAAAATGTTTTATTTTTAAATAATTTATCATAGTCATGGGTTATTTTACAATCTTTAAAAATACCTGAACTTTCATTGGGGATAAAATTACAATTATATATTGTTTTAAAGTATTTATGTTCCTTTTCAAATATAAATTGATGACTGGATAATCTATTTTCAATTTTAACAAGTCTGCAATCATTAGATTTCATTAGTATGATTGATCTTTCAACCAATTGGTGGATAAAATGGGTATTTGGAATGGTATTTTTGATAATTGCATGAATTTCTCCTTCAATCTCTTCAGGTGTTTTTTTTAGTGTTTTCATTTCATTTCCGCAGTTAATGCAGTGAGAATAATCAGGAGGATATACATAATTACAATTCGGGCATGTTTTTATGTACAGGTTGTTTTCGCTAATTATTTCCCGTGCTTCAGAGGAGTTATAATCATGTTTATTTATTATTTTACAACATAAATCAACAATCCAATATCGGTTGAACGGATCATCTCTTATTTTTGATTTTGTGTTGCTGTCCATTAATCTATAAACTTCAAAGGTAACTTTAACAGAGCTAAATGCATGATAATATTGTCTATTATAATAACAGTTTCTTCCTGAATTCAGGATTAATTTAAAGGCATCAATAATCTCGTCTTCATAAGCTTCACTTTTATTTTTCGAATAATCATTGTATTTAGTATCTGGAACTTTGATATTATTTCCGTCTGTGACAGGCTCTCCAACTTGCCTTTCTTTCATGATGTAACCCCCATTATGTTATCATTACAATTTTTATGTTAACAGTTTTATATCAGTTACTGACATGAATTTATCAACTGTTTAATAATAATTTATACACAATATTTATATATGTTCTACTACAAAATATACGGTATGGTACAGGAACTAATTGAAAAACTAAACCGAAGCGGAAATCCCGAAGAGCAGATTGAAATAGCTGACGGAATACTGAACGTATTTCCATTCTACCTTAATGCATACTTTACAAAGGGATATGCATTATATAAACTTGGAAAAGTAGACGATGCAATTCAGACATTCGAAAAATCCCTTGACTATGATGCACACTGCATTGCCATGGACAATGCAAACTACGGCATGGGGATGTGCTATGCATCAAAGGGAGAACTTAAAAAAGCACTGAAACATTTTGAAATATCATATAATCTTGATAACGTCAACGAAAATGTAATTTTAAACATGGCACTGATTCATGAACAGCTGGATCACAAAGCAGAAGCAATAGCCAAATACGAAGAAATCCTTAAAATCAATCCTGAAAATAATCTGGCAGACTTCAAAGCAAAAACACTAAAATCAGATGCAGATTTCAAATCCATTCCTGAAGCTGTTCAAAAGGCAAATATGCTCTATGAAACGGGAAAATACGATGAAGCATTAAAACTTGATGAAAAGATACTGCAAATCCAGGATGATTGTGTTCCGGCATTCAACAATCAGGGATTATGCTATGATAAAATGGGGTTAACAGACAAAGCCATAGAAGCCTATGAAAACGCTTTAAAAATAAATCCCAATGCAAGAAATGCATTAAACTGTCTGGGATTAATATATGTAAGACTTAAAGATTACAAAAAGGCAAATGAACTTCTTGAAAGAAATATTGAAGTCTATCCTGAAAACGAGATGGCCTATGCAAACAATGCATTTGTTCTTCTTCAAATTGGTGAATATGAAAAATCAATTGAAATGGGCAGAAAGGCACTGGATATAAATCCAGATCTTCCCGAAGCATACAATAATATGGCATGGTGCTATGAATCACAGAATGATTTTAAAAAAGCAATCGAATGCTATGACAACGCCCTGAAAATAAACCCGATGCATCCGACTTCACTTAATAACAAGGCATGGTCTTTAAGAAAAATTAAAAAGTTTGATGAAGCACTGAAATATTATGATATGGCAATTGAAGCTGACGGTGAAAAAGCAATTTTTCTCAAAAACATTGCTGCAACATATAAGGAAATTGGTGATTTGAACAAAGCCCATGAATACTATGATAGAGCCTTTGATTTGGATTCTGCAATAGGTACTTTTGATGAATTGTAAATGTGTTGAATTATACTGATTTTTCAATGGTCTAAGCAATTCAAATTATCTATACCAGTGCATTTTCTATAATTATCATGTAGAGAAATCTTAATTTAAAATCAATGATTTTCATAATTTAATATTTTATAAAATCAATGTTTTAAGTAAATTAGCATATGAACAAGGGTTACTAAACATATTCATTAGTATTGGCTACATGATTGCTGTATGTAATGTTAGGTATGAATCAGCAATATTACCCATATGTTTGTAGTTTTATTGGCTGAAAATATTTAATAGCATTTTGCTTAAGTTACATTTGCAAAGACTATGAGCGTAGCAGTTAATGGTATTCATATGTGGTAATTAACTTTTTATTTGAATATAATATTTCTTTTAGTCTTTTGAGTTAATCCTTTTAACAGCTTTTTTACGAATATCTGCATCTGAATCATTTTTTGCAATGTCAATTAGTATGGACTCGTCATTAATTTTTTCAACAGTTAATTGACGGTTCATGTAATCGGACTCCTTTTTACATATTTCTCCCAGAGCAGATTCATCAGTAATCCCATATATGGCTAATTTACGAACATCGTTGTCAGAATCATTTTTTGCAATGTCAATTAAATAAGATTCATTATCAATCTTTTTAACGACTTCTTTACGAATGATAATTTCTGAATCATTTTCTGCAATGTCAATTAGTATGGATTGTCATTAATTTTTTCAACTGCTAATTGACGGATCATGTAATTGGATTCCTTTTTACATATTTCTCCCAGAGCAGATTCATCAGTAATTCCATAAATAGCTAATCTACGAACATCGCTATCTGAATCGTTTTTTTCAATTTCTATTAGTATGGATTCGTCATTAATTTTTTCAACTGCTAATTGACGGTTCATGTAATTGGATTCCTTTTTACATATTTCTCCCAGAGCAGATTCATCAGTAATTCCATAAATAGCTAATCTACGAACATCGCTGTCAGAATCATTTTTACCAATATCAATTAAACAAGATTCGTCCTTAATCTTTTTGACAACTTCTCTACGAACACCTGCATCAGAATCATTTTTAGCTATTTCCTTTAATACTTCTTGATAGTCCATGTCTTCCATAAAATCACATCCAATTTGTTAATTACCGAATTATCAAATATTATCTATTTTCTGATATCATTCACTGAATATGAGAAATCCTATTTTTACCCAAATACACGATAAATGCACACCATATTTTATGAATCAAAACTTTCAAATAGTGTTATATCTAACTTTAAGTATATATCTTACTATTCTAAATGTTATATCATAAAATAGTTCTTTATAATCTATAAAATATCATATAGCCAAATCATTTAACATTTTTATTATTCTTTATTTAAAAAAGTTGTGAAAACATTAAATTCATCATTATTTATATTAATTTGTTTTATCTTCCAAATAAATAGTTTATAATACCAATTAATGCCATTATCAGTGTTATAACATATCCTAAAACTGCAATTAAAGGCATGTCAAAAAGCATAGGTCCTCTGTTTATGGTCATTACTATTGAAGAACTCATTAACAGTGCGGCAATTATTACAACCAGTGAAAATTTGCTTACCATGCGGTCAATTCTGTCAATTTCAAACTTAAGTTTCATCTCCCCATTATTCATTTTATGAATAGTGTTTGCAAGAATCGGAGGCAGTGATTTAAGCATGTTCTTGTAATAGAGCAGGCTGCCTTTTTTGTTTTCAATAATGTTTTTAATATTGGTTCTTTCCTTTATCTCTTCTTTGGCTATCGGTTCAATGGAAGCCATTACATCAACATTTGGATCCAGTGTAGTTGCAACGGATTCAATCATGGATATTCCACGGGCCATTGATACAAATTCATTGGGAAGAATAATACCGTAATCCTGCATAAGGTTAAGGAGTTTATCCAATGTTTCGTTTAGTCCTGATGAGGTTTGTGCAAAGAACCTGAAGAACAAATCACGAAGGTCACGTTTCAGTTTGGTTGTATCCATATCGTATCTTAAAACACCCATGTAAATGAACTGGTCAATTAAACCGTTAACATCCCTGTCTGCAATCAGCATTAACAGGTCACATAAATCTTTTCTAAAAGCATCATCAAGAATTCCAACAGATCCCCAGTCAATGTAGCATAAAACGTTGCCTTCAAGGATTATTATATTTCCGGCATGAGGATCGGCATGGAAAAATCCGTCAAGGAGCACCTGTTTCATAAAGGAGTCAATTGCATGTTTGGCAAGAAGAGGTTTGTCAAATTCTTCACTGTCGCTTTCATACACGTCCTGTAATTTGCTTCCGTTAATAAATTCCATTGTAAGAATTTTTGATGTGGAATACTCGGGATAGGCAACAGGGATGTGTATTGTTTCATCTTCAGCAAAATTTTCTTCCATATGCTTCATATTAACAAGTTCATTGGTAAAATCAATTTCTATATGTATGGAATAATCAAATTCATCAATCATTCCCGGCAGATTGTATTTCCTGAAGCTGTCATTGTACTTGTGAATCTGGGAGACAAGATATTTCATGATAGCTATATCATATTCAAGTGTGTCTGTAATACCCTCTTTTTGAACTTTAACAGCTACTTTTTCACCGGATATTAATGTGGCTTCATGAACCTGTGCGATTGATGCTGTTCCAAGATTTTCCTTTGAAAATTCACTAAATAAATCCTCTATGTTTCCGTTAAGCTCCCTTTCGACTATACTTTTAACTTCTTCATAACTGATAGGAGGATTGTCATCCTGAAGTTTTTCAAATTCAGCTGCAATTCGCTCTCCAACCATATCAGGTCTGGTACTTAACAGCTGACCCAATTTAATGAAGCTGGTTCCCAGTTCCTGAAACATCAGTCTTAAATTTACCGGAAGTTCCGGATCTAATAATAAATTATATTCCTCATCTTTTGAAGGTAAAATCTTTTGTTTTATAGTTTTATTCAGCAGTTTGCCGAAACCATATTTCCGCAGTGCTGAGGTTATTTCCCGTAGACGTTTATCCATTTTTCTGTCCATTTAAATCACACAATCATTAATACTTGATTAATGTATGATCCATCAATTAATATATTTTTTTCGTTGCGTAAAATAGTTTTATCTGAATTTGCTTTTTAGAAGTTATAAAAATTGTTTTTAAGAATTGTTCTAATTTAGAAGAAATTTGCACTGATGACTGTTTTGCAATCAAAAATCCAAAAACGACTTAAAAGAATTATAAGCTGTATAATCCATGCTTTCCACTATTGTTTGGAGAGGTTAATTTGATGATATTGTTAAAGAAGTTTTGGGGTCAAGTTATATTGAAACTTATGAAAAAGTCGTACCACTTACACGTACTTTTCAATCAACTTTGTTATAAAATTTTATCTGAAGTTGTTATTTA
>CADBPS010000069.1 GCA_902796575.1 uncultured Methanobrevibacter sp.
CTGAATGGTTAGTCTTGTCAAAATTTGAAACCATAATAATTTATATGGCAATTAAACTATTTAAAACATTTGATTTAAAATAGTCCACCATTTTTGCAAAATTCATCTACCACTTCAGAGAAGTGGTAGTATTCTTTTGCATCATAAGATAAAACAGAATGCCATTGAAAAATGCAGCATATACAACTCAATCGATTCATAAAATAAAAAACATCAATATGAATTCTTATGTGAAATGTTAGGTTCCGTCGGTGAAAACGTATGGATTGGAAAAACATTCAGCTGCGATAATGGAAAAAACATATTCATTGGAAATAATTTTACTGGAAACTATAATTTAACTATTTTAGATATAAAAGAAGTTTACATCGGAGATAATGTAATGATAGGTCCAAACACATTAATAACCACAGTAGGTCATCCACTGACGCCAAAAGGCAGACGCAAACATCTAGCACAGGCCAGTAAAATACACATTGGAGATGATGTATGGATTGGAGGCAATGTAACTGTCCTTCCGGGCGTTACTATTGGAAATAATGTCGTCATAGGTGCCGGAGCAGTTGTAACAAAAGACATTCTTGATAATTCTCTTGCGGTAGGTGTTCCGGCAAAAGTTATAAAAGAACTTGAAAAGGATGTTGATTAAAAAGCATGCAAAACACATATTTAAAAATATTATCGATTTTCCGTTATAAACACCAATATTTATGTCCAGTAAGCACCATATGTAAATTATTACATTTGTCAAACCGTTTAAAACATAATTTGACAATGTATTAAAGCGCATATTCAAAATATTGCAGATTTTTTTTAATAACAATATAACATTTATACAAAATATAAATAAAATATTAGATAATTAAACGATATACAATATTTATTTACTTTAATTAAATAATAATATAAAATAAAAGTCCAGAACAAACCCACAAAAAGTATTTGTATTAGATTTCTTAAAATTAGTAATAGTGAAAATTTGAACAATATCAGATATTTGATATATAAAAAGATAGGTGTATAAAATGATTGATAATCCAGAAGATTTAAAAGAAAAAGCATTAGAATTTAAAACTGAATTAAAAAAACAACAAATTGAACTCCCAATAGGTGACGAAGATTATGCATTTAGAGTTTCCGGTATTGGAGCCAAATCTGTTAAAATAGAAAAATACATTAAATACGAAGATATTTTCGAAGCTATTGAATCAGGAAATGAGAATGGATTGGAAGCCATTATTAAGAAGTTTATTGAAGATTATGAAGATGAAGAATAAGTGGTTATGATGTTAAGTCCAGAAGAATTTATTAAAGATTCTATCAAAGAAATAAAGGAACAAATTGGTGATGAAAAAGCTATTATCGCACTTTCAGGAGGCGTTGATAGTTCAGTTTGTTCAGTTTTAACCCAACAAGCTATTGGAGATAATTTAATCGCAATATTTGTAAACCATGGTCTTTTAAGAGAAGGTGAAGTCGAGGAAGTAACAAATACTTTTAAAGACAGATTAAATTTCAATTATGTTGACGCTTCAGATGAATTTTTAGATGCTTTAAAAGGCGTTGAAGATCCTGAAGAAAAAAGAAAAATAATAGGAAAAATATTCATAGACGTATTTGAAAGAGAAGCTTCAAAGACGGATGCAAAATATCTGGTTCAAGGTACCATCGCACCGGATTGGATTGAAAGTGAAGGTAAAATAAAATCACATCATAACTTGGCTTTACCAAGCGGAATGGTTCTTGAAGTAGTCGAACCTATACGCGAATTATATAAGGATGAAGTCAGGGAGATTGGTTTGGAATTAGATTTGCCTGAAAAAGTAGTTTTCAGACAACCTTTCCCAGGACCTGGACTTGGAGTTAGAGTAATTGGTCCGTTAACTAAGGAAAATGTTGAAATATGTAGAAAAGCCAATAAAATTGTCTGTGATGAAATTGAAAAAGCCGGAATCGACAAGGAAGTATGGCAATACTTTGCAGTTTTAACGGACAGTAAAGTTACAGGTGTCAAAGGAGATCAAAGAGACTTTGGTTATCTGGTTGTTTTAAGAATTGTTAACTCAGTCGATGCAATGACCGCATATGTACCTGAGCTACCATGGGAAGTTATTCAAACCATGTCAAAAAGAATCACTTCCGAAATATCTGAAATAACGCATGTTGCCTTATCGATTAGTGATAAACCTCCAAGCACAATTGAATTTGCATAAGAAGGGTATCTAACCCCTTTCATTACTTTTTTTTATAAACATGATAACATCAAAAAATGCATACCTTGCAAAATTAACAGAACAAATTCAGATGAAGTCTGTTAAGGTAGGGAAAAATCTTGAAGGAAGTACACCACCATCAGTATTTATTGGAAGATGGTCATATCCTAAAGTTTATGCAGGACCTATGATGGTCAGTGAAACCGGAGATACATCAATTATGGATTCACCGGAATCCTGGATAAACCAGAACAAACAGCAAGAAGACATAATTAATTATAGAATGAGTCTTGTTCGTGGAAAACAATTAATTAAGATTGATGATCTGGAAAATCCATTTATTGAAAAACTGCAGGATATATCTCTGGCATCCACGTCTATTGACAGCGAGGCCACATTTGGAAAAACACCAAGAGGATCAATGCTGACAGAAGATAGCATGCCACATGGCCCAAGTGCAGTTATTGAGAAATTTGATATTGATGCAGTAAGATGGGACAAGCAGCTTGAAAAAACATTTTATGACACTGATTTAAAGGCAAGTGAAGCTGTTGTAAATCTGCATAACAAGGATGTTCCTTTCAGTGCAATGCAAAAGGCATTTTCTGTAGGAGCAATCGGAACCAAAAATAAAAGAAAGTTAGTTCCTACAAGATGGTCAATAACCGCCTGTGACTCAACACTTGCAGATAAATTTTTAAAAGAAGTAAGAAAGCAGGAGATATTGGATACATATAGATTATATGAGTTTGGAAGCTTAAACAACTATTATATAATTATTCTAACACCAACAGAATGGCAATATGAATGGTATGAAGCATTTATTAAGATAATGGGTAATGAAAAACTAATATATTCCGATTATGAGACAAATGGTGGAAAAAAAGAATATTCCATTGTAGGAGGATGCTATTATACTGCAAAAATGGCCGTGCTTGATTATCTGATGAAAATTAAAAAACAGTCGGGTTTGATAATATTAAGAGAAGCTTATGAAGGATATGTTCCATTAGGAGTCTTTAATGTAAGAGAAAATATTAAGGAAGCTATGTTAAAACCATACAAAGAATTTGAAACCCTAGAAAAAGCATTAGAATATAGTGGAAGTAAATTGACAATACCTATAAGTAAATATGTAAAACAGGGAACACTGCTAAATGAAATGCTCCATACAAAACAAGCCACACTTGACATGTATTTTAAAAGCTGATTAATATGCAATTTGAATTTAAAACACCATCAAACGAAACAAAAAAAATAATGTCTGAAATTGCTCTGGGTAACTGTGCAGATATTGATTTTGAAAAAAAAAGTGAAGATAAAATTAAAGAGCTAACAAACAGCGAATACTGTAAACTCACAACAAGTGGAAATAACAGCATATTAATAGCGCTATCCTCAATCGAAGGAAATATAATAATACCTGATCAGGGAGGATGGCACGGATTTAAACAAATTGCAAAATTTTTAAATAAAGAAATAAACATTGTAAAAACAGATTTAGGACTAATTAATACAAAAAACTTGGACAAACTGGATTTTCCAGATAAATCTGCATTAATATTTACAAGTTTTGCAGGATATACTGCAGAGCAGGATGTGAAATCAATTTCAAAATACTGTAAAAATAATGGAATAATTACAATAGAAGATGCATCAGCCGGAATTGGTGATAGAAAAAAAATATTAGGTAATTGTAAAAATTCAGATATTATATTAGCATCAACGGGACAACCAAAAATAATTAATGTTGGAAGTGGAGGATTTATAGCAACAAATGATGAAAATGTACTTAAAACTACAAAAATACAACAAAAATTAAGTAAAACAAACCAAATAATATGTGGAGGTATATATGAAGAACTGAATAATGTGGAAAAAAATTTGCAGGATACAATAAATGCAACAAATCATCTAAAAAAACATATACCTAACACAATACATACAAAAAAAAGAGGGGTAAATACAATTATTCAACATGAAAATCCTAAAGAAAAAATATGGGAAATAAAAAATGCACTGCCGGTAAATAAAGGCGGATTCATAACAAAATGCCCAAATTATAACAGGGTAAAAACAAAGGCAATTTGTATTGAAGTAAAAAATCTAAATAAAAATAATTTAAAAAAAGAATATTTGGACAAAATAATTGAAACAGCTAATAATCTACTATAAGTCGGGATATTTTATCAATTAAAATATCTTCAACACTTAAAATATCCAATTCATCATCACTAATGGAATAGATTTCTTTTAACTTGTCAACATCAGGAATTAAAACATCATCATCCATTGTAAATAGAGAAGATAATTCAGAAGTATAATCATCACAGTCAATTAAAATTACACATAGATTCATAAATCCTTCTTTAATACCTAATATATCAAAAGCTTTAGAAATTTGTCTTTGGGCAGAACATCGAAGGCAAATTTCAACGTTCAAATCATTTGCGAGATTTTCCCCACGGTCAAATGCCTTGAACGCATGATAAACACCATGATTGATATGAGCCACACCAGCAACAGCATCGGCATTTAACAGCTGAATAATCTCAGAATCTTTTTTAAAAGAATTAATATAATTCAAAACATCATTAACTGATGAAATTTCACCTTTATAACCTAAAATCTTCAAATTCATAAATAACCCTTACCCGTCAAGTAATCTATTAACCCCTGAAATATAAGCCTTGACACTGGCATCAATAATATCCGGCTCAGTACCTCGGGCGGAAATAAGTTTATCTCCCTTTTGAAGCTTAATAATAACATCAATAAGGGCATCAGTACCGCCGGTAATAGCATCTACATGATACTCTACAAGATCAATATCATTAAAAATGTCAATGGACTTAATAGCATTGATAGCAGCATCAACAGGACCAATACCAACACCTGCATTTAAAATCTCATCACCATCGATATTCAATTTAACAGAAGCAGTAGGCATGACTTTATTACCCGAAACAATAGTAACATCTTCAAGCTTAATACGGACATCATAATTAATGTCCAATACATTCTCAGCTATAGCCTGCAAATCAACATCAGTAACAGTTTTACCCTTATCCGCAAGACTCTTAATATTATCACAAATTTGATGAAGCTGACTGTCATTAACATCCAAACCCAACTCCTTCAATCTGGAATCAAGCCCATGAGTACCCATGTGTTTTCCAATAATAAATTTACGGCTACGACCTACTAACTCAGGAGTCATAGGCTCGTAAGTAGCAGAATTTTTAATAATACCATCAGAATGTATGCCTGATTCATGAGCAAAAGCATTTTCACCAACAATCGCTTTATTAGGCTGAATATAAACTCCAGTTAAACGGGCGACTAACTTCGATAAATTATAAATCTCACGAATATTAATGTCTGTCGAAAATTCTGAAAATAATCTGTCAATACTGACAACACATTCTTCGAAAGAAGCATTTCCGGCACGTTCACCAATTCCATTAATGGTGGAATGAAATTCAACAGCACCACCCTTAAGGGCAGATAATGTATTAGCAACAGCAAGACCAAAATCATTATGACAATGACATGAAATAGGAACATTGATATCCCTTAAACAATTAAAAAGATTAAAAGATGAATCAGGTGTTAAAATACCAACAGTATCACATACACAAACCCTGTCAACATTACAATCAATAGCGTTAAAAAAGACACTTCTTAAAAAATCAACATCACTACGGGAAGCATCCTCAGCAGACAGCTCAACAATCAAACCATGATCCTTACAATAGTCAATAGCAGAATTAGACATATCTATAAGATCATCCTTTGTAATTTTTAATTTATCTGAAATATGTAAATCAGAAGTAGGAACAACAAGATTAACCCCATCAACATCACAATCTAAACAATAATCAATATCATTTATTAAAGGCCTTGAAAAACTTAAAATTTCAGCATTAAATTCCTGAGATGAAATTTCCTTAATAGACTGTCTTTCACCCACAGAAGTAATTGCAGAACCTGCTTCAATGAAATCAATACCTATTTCATCAAGTTTAGATGCAATTCTTAATTTCTCATTAGAAGTCAAAGAAACCCCAGGAGTTTGTTCACCATCACGTAAAGTAGTATCCAAAACTTTAATATTCAAAAAATCACCATATCAAGAATAAATAAAACAGAATAAAAAACGGAAACAAACATAAAAAAAAACAGAAGTAATTATAGTAATAGAGAGCTTGCAGCGAAATGAAATTCCCATAGAACACCATAGTACACAAACAAAACACAAAAGGACTTCACTACTGGGATCGAAACGAGAC
>CADBPS010000070.1 GCA_902796575.1 uncultured Methanobrevibacter sp.
ATTGATTAAACTTGTAGTATTTGATTTAGATAATGTTATTATTGATGGTGAAGCAATAGATGAGATAGGAAAATTAGCAAATGTTGAAGAAGACATAGCAGCAATAACCGAAAAAGCTATGCAAGGTGAAATAGACTTTGAAACTTCTATTAAAGACAGAGTCCAATTATTAGAAGGAACCTCTATCGAAGAAATCGAAAAAGTTGCAGATGAACTTCCTTTAATGGCCGGTGCTGAAGACACTGTCTCACAATTAAAAGACAAAGGTATTGATGTCATCATCATTAGTGGTAGTTTTGATTTAGTGGCTGAGAAGGTTAAAGAAAAACTTGGTATTGAAACAATCTATACCAATAGTTTCACAGTCGAAGATGGTAAATTAACTGGTGAAGTAACTGGTCCTTTAGTATCTGGTTCCAAATTAGATGTTTTAAAAGACCATGTTGAAGGTGCAGGTATATCTTTAGAAGATGTAGTTGCAGTTGGAGATGGAGCAAACGACATTTCCATGATCGAATCAGCCGGATGCGGAATTGCATTCAATGCAAAAGATTCCGTAAAAGAAATAGCTGATATCGTTGTAGATGAAAAAGACTTAACTAAAGTCTTAGATGAAATTCTTAATCAATTATCCACTGATGACACTGAAGATGACGCCGTTGAAAATGAAGAAACTGAAACTGATGATGAAGAAGTTGAAGAAGTAGAAGTCTCTGAAGAACCTCAAGAAGAGGAAAAACCTGAAAAATCAGAATTTGTTCTTGCTGATACTATGGAAGGTGTCAGGAAACAAAAAAATGAGAAAGAAGCTGAAATCTCAAAAATCGCTGAAGAAAGAGAAGAATATAATAGGATAGCTAAAGAACAGCGTAAAATTCGTGATGAATTAAACGCATCTTTAAAGGAAAACCTGAATAAAGCTATTGAATATAGAAATCAGCGTAATGAGATTAACAAAGAAGTTGAAGCTGCTAAACAGGCTCGTAACGACGCTAATAATAAAATCAAAAATCTCGAATGGTCCTCTGGAAAACGTGATAAAGTCAAAATAGAAAATGAAATCAAAAAAATTGACAAAATCATTGAGACTCGTGTTTTAGATATTAAAAAGGAAAATCAGCTTGTTAAAAATGCTAACGATTTAAGAAAACAGTTAATGGATATTCAGGAAGATGAATCCGTTAAGGAAGAAGCTCAGGAATTAAGAAAACAGTCTGAAATTGAACATGAAAAAGTCATAACCCTTTCTGAACAGGCACAGGCAGCTCATGAAGAAATGCTTACTTACTTCAGAAAAACTGATGACATTAGAACTGCAGCAGATGATGCACATAAACAATTCATTGAAGCACGTAAAAATGCTTCTGCAAAACATGAAGAATTTAAAGCAGTTTTAAGTGATATTCATGTTATTAACAAAAAGTTAGGATCCAGCAGGCCTAGAAAAAGGAAATCTGATAAAAAATCTTCTTCAGGTTCCAACAAGAACCGTCAGGAAAAAGAAAGAGCACAGGAAATATTTGAGAAATTCAAACAGGGTGGAAAAGTATCTACTGAAGAGCTCTTGCTTTTACAAAAATACAATATAAATTAATTTTTTAATTTATATTTTTTCTATTTTTTTCGAGGTTATAAAATGTCAGAGGAGAAAATTGAAACTTGTTTTATATGTGGCAAAGAATTTGACATGAATAACTCTGATTTGGCTTATTACCGCAATGGCAAATATCCTATTTGTGATTTTTGCGCTGAATTTTACTCATTTTACAGGGAAGACTTATAGTTATACACTATTTAGTCACTATTTTTTTACCATAGAAATTTTTATATATGGGAAGTTATTTTAATTTATCAATATTGAAAAATATTATGTGGGGTAATTGTTATAATGCATGAAGTAATTATTTGTGAGAAACCTAGTTCTGCAGAAAAAATAGCTAAGGCACTGTCTTCAGGTGCTAAAAAGAAATTATATAACAAAAAAATTAAATATTGGGAATTAAAGAAGGATTCTAAAGATATAACTGTTTTATCCGGTGTTGGTCATCTCTACTCCTTAATTCCGGATACCTCTAAAAGCAAGATTTCCTTTAATCTTCACTGGGCACCTGCCTATGAGGTCAATAAAAAATCAAGCGGTTTTACAAGGGATTATGTCAGAGCCATTAAAAAGTTCGGAAAAGGGGCTGACTCATATGTTCATGCCTGCGATTATGATGTTGAAGGAACATTAATAGGATACAATGCTTTAAAATATGGGTGCGGTGAAGATTCACTGTCAAAGGCATCCCGTATGAAATTTTCCACATTAACAAAAAAGGATATTCTTGATGCCTATGAAAACAGAATTGACATTGACATGCATCAGGTGGATAACGGTATCGCACGCCATATTATTGACTATTATTTCGGTATGAACATATCAATTGCACTTTCCAATGCAGTGCGCGAGTCCAAAAAAAGATTTCTGAAATTGTCTGTAGGAAGGGTTCAGACACCTACGCTATCCATACTGGTTGATCGTGAAAAGGAAATAGAAGAATTTATTCCCGAACCATACTGGGTTATTAGGGCTATTTTGGATTTTGAAGATATTGAAATAAAGCATGTTGACGGCAATATCTTTGATAAAAAAAGAGCTGAAGAAATTTTTGCCAAATGTGAAGGCAAAGATGCTGTTGTTGATAAAATTAATTTTTCAAAATCAAAAACCAAAGCTCCTGTTCCATTTAATTTAGGGGGACTTCAGTCCGAGGCATATAATGTCTTCGGTTTTTCACCAAAAAGAACTCAGGTTATTGCACAGAATCTTTACAGTGCAGGTTATACTTCTTATCCTCGTACTTCCTCTCAAAAATTACCTGAAAGCTTAGGATTTCCCTCAATTTTCATGCAATTAGCTAAAAATCCCGAATACAAAAAGCATATTTCACAGTTACCTGAAAAATTAAAACCGAACAATGGTAAAAAGGACGATGAAGCACACCCTGCTATTCACCCAACCGGTATTTTACCGTCAGGTTTATCAAGGGATGAGAAAAAGATATATGATTTGATTGTTTACAGATTCATTTCCGTATTTTTCGAAGATGCCGAATTTGAAACAATGAGCACAACACTTGATATTGAAGGAGAGAAATTCCGCTTCAGACGCAGAAGGGTCACTCACAAAGGATGGATGGAACATTATCCGTTCAGAAAAATCGATGATGAAAAATTCCCTGATGTTAAGGAAGGGGATTCAATGAGTGTTAAGGAATTGATTTCTGATGAAAAAGAAACCAAACCTCCTGCACGTTATAATCAGGCATCTCTAATAAAGGAACTTGAAAAAAGAGAACTCGGAACTAAAGCAACCCGTGCGGATATCATCGATAAGCTTTATGACCGTAAGTATATCGATGGAACAAAAATTTCTGTAAACCAGTTAGGTAAAAATCTCATTGATACTTTAAGTAACTACTGTAATAACTTAACAAGTGAAGAATTAACAAGGGACTTGGAAGATAAGCTTGAAGGCATTTCAAAAGAAACTGCCACCAGATTCAGTGTTATTGATGAAGGAGAAAAGGATGTTAAAGAGATACTTGTGGACATCGACAAGAATACAGATGAGATTGGATCCAAATTGTATGATGCCTATCAGGAAAGCAACATTGTTGGAAAATGCTCCTGCGGAGGCAACTTAATAAAACGTTATTCTCCTAAATACAAAAGCTATTTTGTTGGCTGCTCCAATTATCCCGAATGTAATAATTCATATTCTATTCCTAAAGGTGCAAGGTTTTTGAAAAAAGTTTGTGACAAATGCGGATTGCCGATAATATCTTACGGGAGCAAACCGCCGAAACATGCCTGCCTTGATTCCAATTGCGGAAAGGAAAAACTTGAACCTCATCAGATTGAAGTTTTAGGGTCATGTCCAAGCTGCGGAAGTGATTTGATTAAACGCTCCGGGCGCTATGGTGATTTTGTAGGTTGTAAAGGATTTCCTAAGTGTAAATTCACCTGTGCTCTTGATGAGCTTAAATATAAACTTAAAAAATAATTATCCTTCCCATTATTTTGATGGTTTATATTTTTTCATGCTTACTTTTTTTTTAAAATTTTGCTGTTGATGCAAAATACTTAATAATGTTGAAAATTATATATAGATAGTAATAAAAATATTCATGATTTATAGATTTAATATTTTTATATCAATTGTTAAGCACTTTGAGTCGAAATCATCCTTGGGATAACTTTCCTTTTGTCTTGATTTCTTCAATATGCTTGTCATAACTTAATTTAAATTTTTAATTATATAATTAAACTAAATAGAGGATTTTTAATGAATAAAGAAACAATTTTTACAGTCAGCAAAGCAGTAATCCTTATTCTGATTCTGTTAGCTGTTGTTTTCGCATTAAGAGCTCCTGCTGCTGATTTGACTATTCTTCCTTCAGATGTTAAAGGGGATTATGTCGATTCCACAGGTCTTCCTTATTTTAGTGAAATGGATTCATATTATAACTTAAGGTTGACTGAGAATTATATTGATCACGGTTATGCAGGAGATACAATAATAAATAATACTGAAGTTGATATGCACAGGCTGGCTCCGGAGGGTGTTAATGTATCTTACGAGCTGGGTATTTCGTATGTGACGGCACTTTTACATAGTCTTGCCGGTAACTTCGGTGATTACAGTGTTAAAGAAGTGGCATTTTGGGCTGGAGCTATTGTAGCATCTTTTGCTGTTATTCCGGCCTTTATATTTGCAAGAAGATTGACTAATGATTATGGTGCTTTCGCAGCCGCACTGATTGTTGGTTTGGCTCCGAACTACTTTGCGCACACATTCCCAGGATTTTTCGATACGGATATGTTTTATTATATCTTCTCGTTATTTTTCATACTCTTCTTTATGGAGAGTCTGAGAACGGATAATCTTGCCTTGAAAATTATTTTTGCAATACTGTCTGTTATTTCGATTGGTATCTTCTCACAACAATGGAGTGGTTACATCTTTTACATCGGTTTGATGGCAGTATTTGTAGTTGCCTATTTAATTGCCTGTTACATATTCAATGTAGGTGATTCTAATAGGAATGAATACTCCAGTAAGCTGGCGTGGTTTATACGTCAAAAAGACTTCATGTCAGTAATATTGCTGGCTGTTCTGAGTATTGTGGGTATTACACTTTTCGCTGGTTTTGACTTTTTAACCGGTATTTTCTCCACATTGATTTCCATGTTTTCACTGCAATCTGCATCTTCAGCTGTTGGCGGTTTCCCTAACGTAATGATTTCCGTTGCAGAGATGCAGGCTCCAAGTTTACTTGGTTCAGGAATGGGTTCTGCATTCTTGGCTAATTCAAATGGTGTTGTAAACGGTATTGGTGGTATTGCAGTACTCTTTGCAGGATTAATTGTATTATATATAATGGTATCCAGAGTATGGAAGTTAAGATCATTCAACTCACCTAAAAAGGAATCCAAAACTGGTAAAGGTAATAGAGTTTCACCTTCCAAAAAAATTGATGATAAACGTAAATTCAAATTATCATTAGGTGACTTTAATAAATTCGGTGATTCTGATGATTTGTTCAAAGTTAAACGTTTAAATGTAATGTATGCTACATTATTTGTTGTATGGGTTATTGTTACTGCTATGGCTGTATCCATGGGTTCAAGGTTTACAACAACAATTGTTTTACCATTTGCTTTCCTAACAGGTATATTCATAGGTTATGCAACTGATTACGTTAAAGATAAATTAAATGATGACAAACCACTGGCAGCTGTTATAATTATAGCAGGCGCTCTTGCTGCTTACCCGTTAACTCAGATTAATCTCGTTTACGGTTTATTATTATTAGTGGTTATTGTTGCACTTGGTTTATTGTCAGTATATGTTTTAAAATCCAAAAAATCCGCATCTTCAGGCAAAGTACCTATCAAAAAGTATATTGCAATTATAGCTATTGTCCTTGCATTGGTATCCCCTACCGTTTGCGGTGCTTATCAAACTTCCAATCAGGTAGTTCCAGGTACCAGTGATCCGATGTGGAATTCTATGGTTTGGATTGATGATAATATGGATAACAGTACTGTAATAACATCCTGGTGGGATTTCGGTTATGTATTTGAGATTGCCGCTGACAGACAGGTTACATTCGATGGGGGTTCTCAGTCTGGGGAACGTGCGTTCTGGCTAGGTCAGGCGATGACGACGGATAACCTGGAGCTGTCTGCAGGTATATTTAGAATGCTGGATACTACCGGTACAAAGGCAGGAGATTTACTGACCAATTATACTGGTGATAATGGTACATCATCAAAAATATTAATTGACATTTTGCCAAGAACTGCTGATGATGCAACTAAAACATTAATCAGTACATATCACTTAAACAGTGATCAGGCGGCAAAAGTAGTTAATTACACACATCCTGAAAACCCACGTCCGGTCATATTTGTTGCAAGTTCAGATATGCTTCAAAAAGCCGGTTGGTGGAGTTACTTTGGAGCATGGAATTTCACAGATCAAAATTCCACGAATTATAACTATTATGTTCCTTCCAAACAGTTAACTGTTGAACCGGGTTCCAGCGGAAAATTACCGATAGTCAATCAGTCTGGAATGCAGGTCAATGTTGTTGTTAACAGGGGAACCGGAAATAATTCGACAACCGCATATACCGAAGCGTTATCCACATATAACAATAGTCAAATCTATATTAATGATACTCCATACAATCCGTTGAACATATCCAATATGATTGTTATTGAAGACGGATATCTTGTCAAGAATGAATCCCTTGGTTTGAAGGATGCAAACTACACCCTGTTCCTGATGGGTGAGGGTGACGTTTACACTCCGATATTGATTGACAATAAACTGAACAATTCAATGTTTACTCAGCTCTATCTGTTGGGTGGTTCAAATCAGGATGTATTCACCATGGTTCACATGGAAAATGGTGTGTCCCTGTGGAAAGTAAACTTTGAAAATACCGCTGCCGGAGGATCAACTAACTCCACAGCGCCAAATAACAACACAACTTCTACATAGATTAGAATTGACTTAAATTCTAATCTCTTTTTTTATATTTTTTTTCATATGGTGATTTAATGGGCATTGAAGATAAAATTAAAGATATTGAAGAAGAAATTCAAAGAACACCATATAATAAAGCAACTTCTCACCACATTGGTAAATTAAAGGCTAAACTTTCAAGATTAAAAGAGGAATCCCTTCAAAGAAGCAGTTCGGGCAATAAAGGTCAGGGTTTTCATATAAAAAAATCCGGCGATGCTACGGTTGTGCTTGTTGGATTTCCATCGGTAGGTAAATCTACTCTTTTAAACGAAATTACTAATGCTGAAAGTAAAGTTGGAGCTTACCAGTTTACAACTCTTGATATTGTTCCGGGAGTTATGGAACATAAAAATGCTAAAATACAGGTATTTGATATTCCGGGCATTATTACCGGAGCCAGTGGTGGTAAAGGAAGAGGTAAGGAAATTTTATCAGTCGCCAGGACTGCAGATTTAATTCTAATAGTTCTCGATACATTAAATCCTCAGCATTTAAGCGTAATTGAAAACGAACTTAGAAATATCGGTATAAGGCCAAATGAACAGCCTCCTGATGTGACTGTTAACCGTAAAAAATTAGGTGGTGTAAAAGTTTCATCTACTGTTCCGTTAACTCATCTGGATGAAAAAACAATAAGGTCAATAATTAACGAATATGGAATGCATAACGCTGATGTTTTATTCAGAGAAGATGTAACAATGGATCAGCTTATTGATGTATTGGACAGAAACAAATCCTATGTTCCGATGCTGATATTACTGAATAAGGTTGATTTGGTCGATGATAATTATCTTGAAGAACTGAAACAGTACATTCCCGATTTCATACCGATATCTGCCGATAAGAAAACAAATATTGATGAACTTAAGGATTTAATATTTGATAATCTAGATTTGGTCAGAATATATTTAAAGCCACAGGGCAGAAAAGCGGATATGAACGACCCTTTAGTTATTAAAAAAGGATCAACTGTTATTGATGCCTGTGGAAAACTGCACCGTGAATTTGTTAAGAATTTCAGGCATGCAAAAGTATGGGGTACTTCCGTTAAATTCCCAGGTCAAAAAGTAGGTCCTGATCATGTTCTTGAAGATGAAGATGTTTTAAGGATAATTTTGAAAAAATAGATTTAAATGTCAGCTATTACTTTTATATCCGGAACCCCGTGTACGGGAAAAACTACAGTCAGTGAGATTTTGGCATCCAGACTGGATTGTGATTTGATTAAAATCAATGACTTTGCAATTTCAAATGATTTGATATTAGGTGTGGATGATGAAAAGGGATATAAGATTGTTGATGTTGAAAAGCTTGACAAACTGCTGGGGGAAACCATATCCGGTTATGATTCACTCATTGTTGAAGGTCACCTGTCACATCTGTGTTCGGGTGCCGATAATATGATTATTTTAAGATGCAGACCGGAGATTCTTGAAAAAAGATTGGCTGAAAGGAATTATTCTCACTCTAAAATCCTTGAAAACCTGGAAGCTGAAGCAATGGGAATCTGCCTGCAGGAAGCACTGGAAAAATATTCTGACAACCTTTGTGAACTGGATGTATCACATCTAAGCATCGAGGAATGTGTATCAGCTATTTTAAAAGTCATCAATAATGAAAAAAAATTAACTTTTGGCGAAATAGATTTTATGGACTGGTTACTTACATCACCTTCAAATCAAAAACAATAATCTTTGCGAAGAGCACTGTTTAATTAATTCCCATCACAATTAAATAACCTATTTTCTTAATTGTATTTGATATAATAATAGCTATTTTTCATTTTAAGTATACCATGTTGTGCTGCAGTTTCTCCGCATTTTGGACTGAATTTTGACTTACCTGTCAGTGGCTGACCGCAATTCGGACAATACATTGCGAATGTTTTATCACTATTATTTTGCACACAGAATTTAATTTTTGGCATTATGTGTTATGGTATCTGATGATGATAGTTATTATCAAATTTTCCAAAATATTTATATGTATTAAAATTCATAATTACTCTTAATATTCATGTTAACCTAAGGTTCATAGTCAACTATGGTTTTTGTTTTAATATGCGCAAATCATTTTAATTCAATTTTGAATATTATATCCGACAATTTAGGAGGATATCTTTGAGTAGAGGAAGAAGACCAAAATGGATGATAAATATAGCTATTGAAAGGATGAACATTCTTTTTGATCGTGCTGAGATGGAATTCATCACCCATCCTGAAAGATCACACAGGTATGTTGAGCTGGCTAGAAAATTATCCACCAAATACAATACTCCTAATCCTGAAAAATGGTCTAGAAGATATTGCAGAAACTGTGGAAAATTCCTTTACTATGGTCACAATTCATCCGTCCGGCTCGTTAACCAGATGGTTAACATTTATTGTGGAGAATGTGGTCATGTTATGAAAATTCCTTACATTAAGGAAAAGAAAAATAAAAGGAGAGCTAAATATGAGTCAATC
>CADBPS010000071.1 GCA_902796575.1 uncultured Methanobrevibacter sp.
AATTAAATAAATTAAAGAAAAATTAGTAGAAATCAATAGTGAAAATAAGAAAAAAATTCAAAAAAATCTTAAGTTTCTAGCAGTGGTGAAAAAATAAAGTTTATATATGATAATAAAGTAATATTTAATTATCATTATTCATTAAGACTCTTTTTTGCTCTCAATAATGTGAATTGTTATTTTTCTTGTCCTTCAATTTACTTGAAAAGAGACTTATTGACAGCGATTATTATTTATTATACTTATTAGGTGAAATAATGGCAATTTCTCAAGGTAAATCTGTAAGAAGTCCATCTGGTGCAAGAAATGTTGCACACCGTGGAAAAAGAAAATCTGAGTTAGGCAGAGATCCTGCTGAAACTCGTGTTGACGATAAAAAATTAAGAAAAATCCGTACCCGTGGTGGAAATGAAAAGTTAAGGTTATCTACCGCTAATAAAATTAATTTAACTGATGTTAAATCAGGAAAAACCCAGGTTACTGATATATTAGGGGTAATTGAAAATTCAGCTAACCCTAACTATGTAAGAAGGAATATCATTACCAAAGGGGCTATTGTTGAAACTCCTGAAGGTAATGCTAAAGTCACATCAAGACCTGGTCAAGATGGTGTTGTTGACGGAATTTTAATCTAGATATTTTTCAAATATCTTCACTTCTCTTTTTTTATAGCTTTTTTAATAACTAATTTAATATACTTGTTTTTATATATACACTCATAAGGCGATATGATGTCAGATGATAGAATTAATATGAATCATGGTGCTGGTGGAGAAGTAATGGCTAATTTGATTGCATCCACTGTTTTGAATAATATCACCAAAAAGAGTGTTGGTGATGGTATCAGTTTGGATGCTTTAGATGATGGTGCTTCCATTCCTTTAGATGATTGGGAGATTGTTGTGACGACTGATGGCCATACGATTGACCCATTATTCTTCCCAGGCGGAGATATTGGTAGAATTTCTGCAGCAGGTACTATTAATGATGTTTCTGTAATGGGTGCTAGACCATTAGCTATTTCCAATGCTATTATAATGCAGGAAGGTTTTCCTATAGAAGATTTGGACAGGATAATGAAATCTTTAAATGAAACCTGCCAGGAAGTTGATGTTGCAGTGATTACTGGGGATACTAAGGTAATGCCACAGGATAAGCTTGATGGTATTGTAATGGTTACCACAGGTATTGGACTGGCAAAGAAAGGCGAAGTCATTCGTGATTCTGGTCTTGAGGTTGGTGATAAGATTATTATTACGGGTAGCCTTGGTGATCATGGTATGAGTTTAATGTCTTTTAGGGAAGGATTCGGTTTTGATACGGATTTAAAATCTGATGTAGCTCCTATGTGGAATATTGTTAAAAAAGCTTTGGATGTTGGTGGAGTAACTGCAATGAAAGATCCTACTCGAGGGGGCTTTGCTAATGCTATTAATGAAATGGCATCTAAATCAGGCAACGGTATTGTTCTACAGCAGGATTCAATTCCAATTAGGAGTGAGGTTCATGCTGTTTCAGAAATGTTGGGTATTGATCCTTTTGAAGTAGCTAATGAAGGTAAAGTTGTTATGGGAGTTAAGAGTGATAAAGCTGAAGATGTTCTTGAAGCCATTAAAAATGAAAAGTATGGTGAGAATGCAGCTATTATTGGTGAGGTTGTTGAAGGAGAATATGTTGTTGTCGAAACACCAATCGGTGGTGAACGTATTTTAGAAGCTCCAATAGCCGATCCGGTTCCTAGAGTTTGTTGAGGTGTTGATTTATGTCTACTATATTTACAAGAAGGGCTATTGCATATATTCTGGATTTTTTTGTTGTTTCAGCATTTATGTGGATAATTTCTTATTTATGTTCGTTATGTTTCGGCTATAAAAGTGTTTCTGGAATTTATCCATTTTTCCCTTATGTCGCCCCGGTTGTAGGGATTGTCTATTTTGTTTTATGTGAGAAGATTAAGGGTTCAAGTGTTGGTATGGCTTTAATGTACTTGCGTGTTGTTTCTGTAACGGGTTATTCGATTTCCTGGGGTCAGGCCATTGTCAGGAATTTAAGTAAAATTTACTGGTTCCCGATTATTTTCGATTGGGCCATAGGTAGAATATTAAATAGAAACGATAGAATTTTAGGTGTAATTTCAAAAACCCGTGTGGTTAATGATTTTGATTAAGTTGTTTTATTGATTCATATGATTAAAAGAGTTCAAGTTTTATGGTATTTAAATAAGGATGATTTGGAGAATTATTGTCTTGACTTCAAGATTTATGAATCTCATAAGCTGGATGGATATGAGATTTATGATGTCGATGAAGATTTGATATATGACTTATGTGACAGGGATCCTGACAGGCTTCAGCCTATAGGTTATTTCAAAAATGAAAAGGAAGTCGAAAATTATCTGAGGGATTACATCATTAATAATGAATTGGATTTGGAAATTAATTCTCCTGAACTTAATTCTAAGATTGCCGATGCTGTTGCCACTGTTGATTTTGATGGTGAAGATTATTATATCTCAATTGGTGATGGTGAAATTGGTGACGGGAATAATAAAATCACCAGCTGGTTCGAATCCCTTAGAAAAGAGTACGACAGTTCTTCCAAGTATAATATGTGGGTTCCGGCTGTAACAGGTTATGATCCCTATGATTTGCCACTAACAGGTAGAACTCTTGCCCATATTCTTGCAGATATTTTAAATCTAAATGAATCATCTCTCGATTCATTAATTCCAAACAAAGGCAGAATTACTGTTGATGAATGGAATGACGTATTGGATAAGATGTACAAGAAAAATAAATTATTCCTGGGTTTGAACAGGGCAATATAATTTTTTTTTAAACTTCATATTCAAACTTAATCATTTCTTTAAATTTTCTTCTTTTTTTCTCCGTGTATGTCACAAAACGTAATCTTCAAATTCAAAATTATTTTCACCAAATATAATGCATTTATTGAATAATTATTTATATACTTTTATCTAAATTATATGGTTTGTATGGGGCTTTTTCGTTTTATTTAATATATGTGTTATTACTATAATATTTTTTTATTTGTTGATACACATATCCCTAAGTTACTTTGGTGGTTTCTATTATTCCGAAGATAATTTTTTTTTTAATTTCTTTTATTTGTGGTTTAGAGTTGTTATTAAAGTTTATATTTTTTAATATCAATTTATACAGTGTTTTTTATTTAATTCTTCTTTAAACGTAGCAAAAAATATATAATTAATATTCACCCAAATATGTAATCATGTATATAGTATTTGAAGGAATAGATGGTGCA
>CADBPS010000072.1 GCA_902796575.1 uncultured Methanobrevibacter sp.
ACATTTTAAGTTTCTAGCAATGGTACACTCCATTTTGAAAGCATTCATTTTTTAGATAGATATTTTAATTAGTTTTATGCGAAATCATTGGTTAATATGGAAAGATTAGATGATGCTTTAAAAGTTTATGATAAATTTTTAAATAATTATCCATTTAATGAAGATATCAAAAGGGACAGGGAGGAATTGCTTGAAAAAATTAATCAACAATAATGTGGCATCCAAAAATCATTGGGGAGATACTTTTGTGCATTGAATTAAATAGTATTACATACAACAAATTTGCATTAAGAACTTGGCAGTCCAGAATCTGATAACTAAATAGTTATATACTATAATCAATAAAATAGTTACAAAAACTAATGAGATAGGAGTTTTGATAAAAATGGTAATTAAAATTGAAGTATTCAAAACGGATTCTTGTCCACATTGTCCTGCAGCTGTTAGTGTTGTTGAGAATGCTAAAGCAAGATTAGGGGATAAAATTGATGTTGAAATCGTAAATGCTGGTGATCCAGCAAATATGGATAGAGCTAGACAATATCAAATAATGGCTGTTCCTACAGTGGTTATTGACGGCAATGTTGAGTTTGTCGGAGCACCTTCCGATGATCAGTTGATGCAAAAACTAGAATCTTTATTGTAGATTCTCTCTTTTTTTTATTTTCTATGACTGACAATAATTATACGGGTATTACAACAGGTACTGTTGCTACTGCATGTTCTTTAGCTGCTATGGATGCAATTATCGATTCTCAAGATATTGCCTGTGTTAAAGTTCAGACTCCTAAAAAGAGTTTGGATATTATAATTGATGAATGTCGCAAATTATCCCCGACCAGTGCATATGCTGTAGCTCATAAATATCCTTACAATGATCCTGATGTTACAGTTAACCTGGATATAATAGCTACTGTTGATTTAATTGATTTTGCTGGTCAAAAAGTTGTTATTACTGGTGGTGAGGGTGTTGGCTTAATTACAAAACCCGGTCTTCAGATTCCTGTTGGGGATTATGCTATCAATCCGATTCCCCGAAAAATGATTGTAAAAAATCTGGAGTCAAAAGTTCCTGAAAATAAAACGGCCAAAGTAACAATTTCTATCCCGAAAGGATGTGAAATTGCTCATAAAACAATGAATCCCAAGTTGGGCATTATCAATGGAATATCTATTCTTGGAACAACAGGTATTGCCAGGTCTATGTCAAGTGAAGCTTATAAAAATTCTATTGTTACTCAAATAGATGTTGCCCTAGCTTCCAATTTTAATGATTTAATTTTTGTGCCTGGAAACATTGGGGAGAAATTGGCTTTAAAAAAATTGGACATCACACAACAGCAGATTATTCAGACTGGAAATTATGTTGGTTTTATGTTTGAAGAAGCCAAAAAAAGGGGTGTGGATAAATTTACATTTTTCGGCCATATCGGTAAATTAATTAAAGTTGCAGGTGGAATATTCAACACCAAACATGCTGTTGCTGATGGAAGAAGAGAAATAATGATTACTCATGCAGCAATCTGCGGTGCGGATAATTCAATAATAAAAAGATTGTATGATTCAGCTACAACAGATGATATGCTGGATATTTTAAATGAGATTAACCTCCAGAAAAAAGTTGCAAACAGCATTGCTGCTGCTATCAGGGAAAGATGCAGTCAAAGATTTGAATTGGAATTGGATGTTATTCTTGTTGATATGGAAGGGAATTATTTGAATGATAATATGAAGTGGTTTATATGAAAATAGCTATGATTGGTCAGTTTCCACCACATATTGGGGGAGTCAGTGCTCATGTTCACACATTGTCCAAAGAACTGGTAAGACAAGGCCATCAGGTCTATGTAATAACATATCCTCATCCCGAATTATCAGATATTGATAGTATTCATGTAATCGGAACAAAAGGAATTAATATACCTGGAATTAGAGGATTGCTGTTTAAAAGAAGTGCAAAAAAAGCATTGGAAAAACTGCTGAAAAAAGAAAAAATTGATATTATTCATGGTCATTACTTATTCCCTGCCGGGGCTGCTGCTGTTGAAGTGGGATCCAAATACAATATAAAAACATATGTAACCGCTCACGGCTCGGACATGTTTGAAATGTACGAAAAAAAATCATTTATGAAATCGTCAATCGAAAAAGTGCTGGAAAAGGCAGATGTTGTTCTAACGGTAAGCAAAGCCATTAAGGATGAAATAATAAAGACAAAGGTCAATGGAATAGAAAGCAAAACAAAAGTGCACACAAACTCTGTTGACATCAACAGGTTTTCACCAAACAACAAAAGCATTATTCAAAAACATGAAAAGCCAATCGTTTTATTCGTAGGTAATCTGGTCAAAGTCAAAAATGTTGATTTATTACTGGAATCCAAAAAACAGTCTTCATTTGAATATGAACTGATTATAGTTGGTGACGGCCCGCTTAAAAAGGAACTGGAAAACAGGGTTAAAAATGAAAACATTTCTGATGTAAACTTTATGGGTTCCAGAAATGATGTTGAAAAAATAATGCCTGCCTGTGATGTTCTGGTTCTGCCTTCATTTCATGAAAGCTTCGGACTGGTTTTATTGGAGGCATTGGCCTGTGGAAAACCTGTTATTGGAAGTGATGTTGGAGGAATATCTGAAATCATCACAGAAGATGTGGGTTTATTAATAAATCCAGATGATTCAATGAGTTTAACTGAAGCTATTGACAAAATAATTAATGATGATAAATTCCGGAGGAAATTGCAGCTGAACGCCCGCAGCCGTGCAATTGATTTCAGTAAAATTGAAATACCTTATGACGAGGTTAAATAATGATTAAAAAAATTAAATGTCCCGGTTCTGCTACAATAATTAATGCAATCGCTACAGGTTATGGGTCAGCATTTGGAATTGGATTAAATATTAAATGCAGCGCTAAAACAATAAATTCAGGTATTGAATGTTCCAATGATGTTGGAGCAACTACAGATCTGATGGAATTATGTGCCCGAAAGGTTTTTGAGAAATATGGAGTTAGTAAAGATGATTTTGGGCTTGAAATAAAAACAAAATCTAGTCTTCCAATGGCTTCAGGCCTTTCAAGCAGTAGTGCTTCATCAAATGCTGTTGTTGCTTTATCTTCCAAGATTATAAGTGAAGAATTTAATTTAAAGCCATTGACTGATATGGAAATTATCAACTTAGCTATTGATGCTTCAATTGAGGCGGGAGTTACTATAACTGGTTCTTTTGATGATGCAACAGCATCATATTTTGGAGGTGTTGTTGTAACTGACAATGTTAATCGTAAATTCATCATTAAAGAAAAAATGGATGACTATAAAATATTGATATATATGCCTAATTTTTATTCGAAATCCTCCGACAGTGATGTGGGCAGGATGAAAGTGATGGCACCGTTGGTTGAAACAGCATTTGATTTTGCAAGAAATAAAAATTACTTCAAAGCACTTAATTTAAATGGTTTAATTTATGCATCGGCTTTAGGTTTTGATTCCGGTATTGCAATAGATGCTCTTCAATCAGGAGCTTTAGCATCAGGTCTTTCAGGAACCGGTTCGTCTTTTGTTGCTGTTTGTAATCATGATTCATGTGATGAAGTTAAAAAAGCATGGGATGATTTGGAAGGCAATATATTCGAAACAGGTGTTGATAATGAAGGCTGCAAATTAATATAATGTGTCAGTTTGTTTAACGGTCTGATGCTTTTGTTGAAATTATTTTTGTATTTTCGGGTAATTTTGAATCCGATTAATTTAAATCTGACATAGTCAAGTTTGAATATATTGAAATGAAATGACAAATTTGATATTCATTAAAATAAAGATAAAATAATATGTTAGATAAATCTTTGGATACGAAAACACGTAATCTGATACTTGTTCTCTTCATGATTGGTGTATTTATGGGTTCGCTTGATACTGGAATAATAGGTCCTGTATTACCATCAATTGAACAAAGCTTTCATTTAACAAGCAGGGAATCCAGTTGGGTATTCACACTATTTGTAATTTTTTTCATGATTGGTTCACCAATTATGGCTAAATTTTCAGATTTCTACGGAAGAAAAAAGATTTTTATTATAGATGCCGTCCTGTTCGGAATAGGTTCATGCCTAATCTCGTTCCCATTAAATATAGAATCCATCTTTTTAGGAAGAATAATACAGGGATTTGGCTGTGGCGGATTATTGCCTGTAGCCGGAGCATTTATTGGAGATGCCTTCCCATTGGAAGAAAGAGGAAAAGCATTAGGAATTTTAGGAAGTGTTTTTGGAATCTCTGCAGTCGCCGGTCCATTGGTTGGAGCCATCCTAATTCCTTTTGGTTGGAAATGGTGTTTTGCTATTAATATTCCAGTCAGCATACTCCTGATATTACTTACATTTTACATTCTTCCTGATTTTGATGATAAAAGGAAACTGAAAATTGATTATTTGGGAATCGTAATACTGAGCTTACTGGCAATGTTTCTCTCATATGGTCTGAATCAAATTGATTCAAGTAATTTTATAAACAGTTTATTTTCTTTAAATGTACTTCCGTTTTTAGTAATATTTGTTATTTTACTTTGGATATTTGTAAGAATTGAAAAAAGAGCAGAAGAATCTATTGTGCCGATACACATGTTAAAGAATAAGGACATTGCTATTGCATGTATTGAAACTTTATGTTACGGTATTATCTTTTCATCTGCAATTTTCATCCCCTCTTTGGCGATTCTTTCAATGGGACTAAATGACCAGTATGCAAGTCTGATGATGGTTCCGATATTGGGGGCTAATGCTGTTGCAGCACCAATATTGGGTAAATTTTTGGATTCAACAGGATCACGAAAGATTATGTCGGCTGGAACTTTAATATTAACTGCTGGTTTGATTGTTATTGCAGTCTATCCTGATAATCTGATACTGTTTATTATTGCAGGCTGTTTAGTTGGTGTAGGCCTTGTGACAATTATAGGTGCTCCCCTAAGATATATTGTTTTAAGTGAAGCAAAACCTTATGAAAGAGGGGCAGGTCAGGCAATTGTTAATATGCTGTCAAGTGCAGGTCAATTAATAGGTGGTGCTCTTATCGGGGGAATAATAGCTTCATTTTCAGGAATTTTAGGATATAAAATTAGTTTGATATTGGCTGCAATTGTTGCAGTTATTGCATTTATATTCACTCTAAAATTAAAAAATCGCGATGAACAGTTGGAGGCTATGAAATTAAATCAGTAAATGATTTGATTGGAAGATATTTTTTAAATTTTTCCCAATTTAACATTTATTTTTGGGCTTCACACTATGTTAGTTTGAATTCAAAAAAATTCAAATAGAATTTTAACTATTCAAATCTTATTTTGATAGCTATACTTTATATAGTATGAATATTATAACTATATTATTATCATTATTATCAAATTTTGGTGATTTTTTTGGGTAATGAATATACTTTGAAATCTTTTAAAAATAAGAATGATGCCGAGGATCTTTTAAAAAAATCTAGAAATCGTATTGATGAAATTGATAATGAGTTATTTAATTTAATTTGTCAGAGAACTTCTTTTGCAGTGGATATTGCTCTTGCTAAAGATTACCTTGGGATACCTATTTATGACAAGGAGCGAGAAGATGCAATTCATGCTAAAATTGAGTGTTTATCTGAGAAGAACGATATTGATTCGGATATCATGAATCAAATCGTTGATATGCTAACTACATTAAGCAAAAATAAGCAAAATAAAATATTAAGGAGGAATGTTGATGGGCAATATTAGAACTTCATTTGTTAAACGTTTAGCAAGAGAACTTATTAATACTCATAAAGGAGTTTTTACAACTGATTTTGAAGAAAATAAGAAGTTAGTTGCTGAATACTCCACTGTAAGTACTAAACATTTAAGAAATAAGATTGCAGGTTATGTTACAAGACTTGTAAAATTAGAACAAACCCAAGATTAAATATTTTTCTAAATATTTTTTTCTATTTTTTTTCAGGGATTGTTTTTTTTTTTAATTGTTTTTAATACTTTTTCATTTTGAATATATTTCTTTTATTCTAGTTTAAGTGTGATTTGTAATATTAAAGTTTATTAGTATGGTAAAATAAATTACTATTTTTCTTTGACCAAAAATTTTGTAGTAATCGTAATAATATAAGGTGTGATTTAATGGATTTAATTGTGGCAAAGTTTGGAGGTACATCGGTAGGGGATGGGTCTCGTATTAAAAAAGCGGCACAATCGGTTGTAAATGAGTATATGGATGGTAAACAAGTAGTTGTTGTGGTTTCTGCTGTCAATAAAACTACTGATGAATTAATAGATTTGTCTAATGATGCAGTTGGTGAAAACCTGACTGACAGGCAGAAAGCTGAAATTATGGCGATGGGTGAACTGACCAGTGCCAGATTATTCTCAGCAACACTGGAATCATTAGGTGTAAAATCTGAATGCATTGATCCTTATAAGGAATCATGGCCGATTATGACAGATTCAAATTATTTGGAAGCAAAAATTGATTTTGTAACAACCAATAATAAATCTAAAAAGATTAATGATCTTTTAAATCAAGGAATAATTCCCGTTATATGTGGATTTTTAGGAAAAGGTCCTAGTGGTGAAATCACAACTCTTGGAAGGGGGGGAAGTGACATTTCAGCATTTTTAATGGGACATTGTTTATATGCTACAGAAGTTATCATTGTCACAGATGTGGATGGTGTAATGTCCACTGATCCAAACAAAATCGAAGATGCTGAATTACTGGATGAAATTTCCGTTGAAGAATTGAGAGACTTGGCTACCCATGGAGCACAGGTTTTACATCCTCATGCATTGAAATATAAGGATCCTTTAATAAGTGCTAAGATAATTAACTTCAGCAATGGGGATTTGTCTTCCAAAGGTACCCGTATTACCGGACCTTATGAAAAGGATATTCTGAAAAGTGTATCTCTTTATAAAAATCCTGTTTCTCTCATAGCTATTGTTGGGGACGGAATGATTAAAAAAAGCGGTCTTTTAGCTAGAGTAACAAACTGCCTTGCTAGTAATCACATTAATATCTTTGGCATTTCAGCTGGACAAAATTCAATGACTACCTTTGTCGATAAAAGCGACGCAGATAATGCATATCATCTTTTACATCATTTAGTAGTTGAAGATGATATTTTCAGTTCATTATCATTGGGCGTTGATACAGCAATGCTCACAATTGTCAGTCCGGATTTTACTGAACAGACACCTGGCATTATTTCAAATATTACTGAGCCACTCAGGAAAAATAATATTAATATAGTTGAAATATCTTCATCTCAAACAGCTATAGTTGTTTATGTTAATTGGGAAGATGGTGAAAAAGCACAAGAATTAATAAAAGAGGTTTTAAAATGAAATTTGAAGGTACTTATGTTGCAATGGTCACTCCTTTTGATGATGATGGAAAAATCAATGAGGAAGGTTTCAGATCAAATATTAACTACTTAATTGATTGTGGTGTTGACGGATTACTCGCTGCAGGCACTACTGGTGAATCAGCTACTCTTAATCATGACGAACATAAAAAATTAATTGAAATATTAATTGACGAAGTTGATGAAAGGGTTCAAACTTTAGCTGGTGCCGGAAGTAACTCGACGGCTGAAGCAATAGAACTTACTAAATTTTCACAGGATGTTGGTGCGGACGCTGCTCTAGTGATAACTCCTTACTACAATAAACCTCAACAGCATGCATTAATCAGTCATTATGAAACGATTTCTAATTCTGCTGACATTCCAATTATTGCATATAATGTTCCGTCACGTACTGGAATTAATTTGGATGTTGACACAGTCATAGAATTAGCTAAAATCGATAATATCGGAGCTATTAAAGAAGCAAGCGGTAGTGTTGATAAAATATCTGATATATACAATGCACTTCTGAAAGAAGACCTCGCAGATGATTTTAAAATATTATCCGGTGAAGATTCATTAACTTTACCAATTATGGCTACTGGTGGAACAGGTGTAATCAGTGCATCTGCCAATATTGACGCTGAAAGAATGGTTAAAATGGTCAACAGTATTTTAAATGGAGATTATGATTCCGCTTTTGATCTTCACTATAAAATGTTGGACATTATCAGAGCATTATTTATTGAAAGCAATCCTGTGCCTGTTAAAACCGCAATGAACTTAATGGGACTTCCTGCAGGACCTTTCAGACAACCATTAGCTGATATGAAAGATGAAAACTTAGATGTACTTAAAAAAGCGTTAAAAGAATTGAATTTTATTTAAAGGTGTTTACATGATAAAAGTTGCAGTAACTGGAGCTGCAGGAAGAATGGGCTCTGGAATTGTTAGAAAAATTACTGAACAGGAAGATATGGAAGTTGTAGCAGCTATTGAAATTCCAAACACTCCTTTGGAAGGCAAGGATATTGGAGTTCATGTTGGTGTTGGTGAACTTGGTGTTGAAATTGTCCCTTCCGACAAATTGGAAGAAACATTAAAAGCATCTGGTGCAGAGGTATTGGTTGATTTTACTATTGCTCCAGCAGCTGTTGAAACAATTAAAATAGCTACTGCTTGTGGTGTTAATATTGTTGTTGGAACAACAGGATTTACTGACGAACAGATGGAATCCAATATTAAAAATGTTGAAGAAAATAATGTTGGTGCCGTAATATCTTCAAACATGGCAATCGGTGTAAATGTATTCTTCAATACTCTAAAAAAGCTGGCTCCATTACTATATGATTTTGATATTGAGATTATTGAAGCTCACCATAATCAGAAAGAGGATGCACCATCCGGAACAGCAATGACTGCTTTTGAAGTTATTGCAAACGAACTTGATCGTGATCCTGAAGAAGTTGGAGTATTCGGAAGAAAAGGATTGGTTGGAAAAAGAACTCCAGAAGAAATTGGTGTTCATGCAATCCGTGGTGGAGATATTGTAGGTGACCATACCGTAATGTTTGTCGGTGACGGTGAAAGATTAGAAATTAAACATCAGGCTCATACCAGAGAAGTTTTCATAGCTGGTGTTATCAGAGCTATTAGATACTCCCCTAATGCCAAAAAAGGTGTTGTTAGTAGTATGAATGATGTTTTAGGATTAGAATAGGTGTTTTTTATGGTTAATGTAGGTATTCTTGGTGCAACAGGTATGGTAGGTCAGAGATTTATTCAGTTACTGGACAATCATCCTGACTTTGAAATCACTGCCCTTGCAGCGTCATCACGTTCTGCTGGCAAAAAATATGTTGATGCAACTACCTGGTATCTTAATGAAGAAATGCCGGAATCCGTCAAGGATATTGTTGTGTGTGAGACCAATCCTGAGGATATGGATAATGATGTTGATATTGTATTTTCATCTCTTCCAACAGAATTTGCAGCAAAAGTTGAAAAAGACTTTGCAAAAGATTATGTTGTTGCAAGTAATGCCAGTGCTCACAGAATGAAGAAAAATATTCCTTTAGTCATTCCTGAAGTTAATCCTCAGTTTCTGGACATGATTGATCTTCAGCAAAAGGAAAATAATTGGGATGGTTTTATTGTAACCAACCCTAACTGTTCAACAATTGCTTTAACGTTAACATTGAAACCTATTGTTGATAATTTTAGTGTTAATGCTATTCGGGTTTCAACTATGCAAGCTATTTCCGGCGCAGGTTATAATGGGGTTCCGTCAATGGCTATTCTTGATAATCTTGTTCCATACATTGGCAGTGAGGAAGAGAAAATGGAATCTGAAACGTTACATCTTTTAGGGGATTACGATGGCGAAAAAGTTGTTAATGCAGATTTCAAATTAAGCGCTTCATGTCATAGGGTACCTGTTATTGATGGTCATACCGAAGCGGTGTTTGTTGAGTTGGATGATGAATTTGATATTGATGATATCAAAGATAAAATGTCTAGCTTCAAAGCACTCCCTCAAGAATTAAATTTGTATTCTGCTCCTGAAAATCCAGTCATTGTTAAGGATGAAATGGACAGACCTCAGCCAAGAATGGACCGAAATGCCGGAAATGGGATGTCGGTTACTGTTGGAAGGCTAAGAAAAGAACAGGCTTTTGATAACGGATTTAAATATGTTCTTGTTGGCCATAATACTATTAGAGGTGCTGCTGGAGCATCAGTCTTAAATGCTGAATTGATTAATGAAAGAATACTCTAATTTAATTAATTTAATTTTTATATTTTTCTTTTTTTTTCTTATTTTCAATACTTTTTTTTATATTTTTTGTAGTTTTAATTTTTGGTTAATCTAGGGGTTTAATTTAAATAGTATGATTGTCATAGTTATTATTAAGTGATATTATTGTAACGTATAACACAACTTTCAATAATGTTTTGTTATATTATTCAATTTATTATATTGGGATAAATTTTAAGTTAAGGGATAGAAATGGAAAATAGGATTAGTGTTGATAGTAGTACATTACAACAATTACTCAGATCTTGTTTACTAGAATTAAATACTCTTAAATTTGATTTAACGGCCATGGAGGTTGAAAGATCGAATGATGATTCTATTGAACGGATTAAAGAACTCGAAAAAGATATTCTTGAAAAAGAAAAAGAATTGTCTGTTATCAAATTCAAGTCGGATGAAGAAATAAATCAGCTTAAAAGCAAACTTGAAGAAAAAAATTCACTTATTAAGAATCAAGAGGATAGGATTTATGAATTGGATTATGTTAATAATTCTCTTGATGAGATAAAGACTTATTTTGCTGAGCAGTTGAAAGAGTATAAGAAAAACGAATTATTTGAAGTTAATGAAAGATTAAATGAATCATATAAAAATATAGCTGAAAAAGAGGCTAAGATTAACAGTCTTTCACGAACTATTGATGAGTATAAAATCAAGGTTATTAAGTTGGAAAATAATTCAACAGCTCAACAAAGGATAATGGAACTTGAAAAGCAAGTTGAGTTGAGAATGAAGGAAATAGAACAAAAAGATGAGGAAATTTCTAATATTGATAATCAATTGATTTTACTGAGGCAACAAACTATCCCAAAACAAGATTATGATGATTTAAAGGAGAAATTTGATAATGAAATTTCCGCTATGGATGATGAGCTCACCTACCTTAAAGATCAAACTATTCCTAAAGAGAATTATATAGACCTTCAGAACAAATTGGAGGAAGAAATTTCTGCTATGGACAGTGAAATTAGATTCTTGAAAGAAAAAACTATTCCTCGTGAAGAATATATTAATCTTCAGAATCATCTGGAAAATGAAATTTCTGTCAGGGATAATGAACTAAGATATCTAAAAGAGCAGAGTGTTCCTAAATCAGAATATATTGATTTGCAGAATCAACTTCAAAAGGAGATTATTGCAAAGGATAATGAGCTTAATTATTTAAAAGAGCGAAGTGTATCTCGTGAAGATTACATTAACCTTCAGAATGAATTAATGCGTAAAAATGATAAAATTAAAAGGTTAGAAGAAATTAACGCATTCTTTAATGAGCTTCAGGAAGTACAGGATTCCTATGATACAATGGATAGGACACCTCCTTTTAAATTAGAGAAAAGAGAACGTAGATAATATTTAATCTACTTTTCTTACAAATGCTCTTATTGGTGATGCTTCACAATCAATATTCAGTGGGATGAAGAAGGCATAATATTCTTTTCTATTAAGCTGGTCAGTATTGGTCAGGTTTTCGACAATACATACGTTGTTTTCAAGTAATTTTTTATGAATTTTATTTTCTCCGTTTTTATCGACAGAGCATGTATCTAATGCAACTATTTTTACATTATTTTTGATAAGTGTCTCAGCAGATTCATTTGTCAGATAAGGATTATTATGGAAATAATCATAACTGCCAAAATTATTACACTCTCCTGTTATTATAATGACTATTTCTTCTAAGTGATTATGGGGTAGTGATATTTCTTTGGAATTTGACTTTATTACTGTGGCTCTTCCGCATAAATCGTTGAGTGGAATGTCTGTAACTTTCTTTCCATTTAAAATGTAATGAAATGGTGCATCAATATGGGTTCCTGTATGCATTCCTGTTTTATATTCCAGTAATGCCAGTGAATCATCAATTGTTGGTTTTTTAAAAAAGCTGATTTCTGTTTTGGGATCATCTGGATATTCTGCAATCCCATTTTTAATTTCATGTGTCAAATCAATAAAGTTCATCTTATCATCAAATCTTTTTCTTACTTTTATTTACTAAATAGTAAAGTATTTATATAACCTTAAACCCATTACTATCTAGAAGGCTTAATCAACAAATTACATTAAGTTATTTTTTCATGTTGATATTTAAACTTTCTAGTATTATTTATATAAAAAAAATTTTTAAAGGTGATTAAATGGCACAAGGTGGACAACCAATTTTTATTTTACCTGAAGGAACTAACAGATCCATTGGTAGAGATGCACAAAGAAACAATATTTTAGCTGGAAAAGTATTAGCTGAAACCGTAAGAACTACTTTAGGTCCAAAAGGAATGGACAAAATGTTAGTCGATGGTCTTGGGGATATTGTTGTAACCAATGATGGTGTTACTATATTAAAAGAAATGGATATCGAACATCCTGCAGCAAAAATGCTCGTAGAAGTAGCAAAAACCCAAGAAGATGAAGTTGGGGACGGAACCACAACTGCAGTAATTATTGCAGGAGAATTATTGAAAAAATCTGAAAACTTACTTGACTCTGATATTCATCCAACAATCATTGCTATGGGATACAGAAAAGCAGCAGAAAAAGCACAAGATATTTTAGATGAAATCGCAATTGAAGATGTTAACTCTGAAATGTTAACAAAAGTAGCAATGACTGCAATGACTGGTAAAGGAACTGAAGCAGCACGTGAACCATTAGCAAAATTAATCGTTGAAGCTGTTGAAGCAGTAGAAGAAGACGGTGAAGTTGATATCGATAACATC
>CADBPS010000073.1 GCA_902796575.1 uncultured Methanobrevibacter sp.
CACCTATCCTTAATTCTTCATTATTATCTCTTATTTCTTCTGCCATAATTTTCACCTTGTACAAGTGTGCGAAATTATCTAACATACTAAGTTAGATATTAAATATGTAGTATAAACACACTTATAAATATTTCTGAATCAATATTGGAGTAAAGTATATATATGATAAAGTAAATTAAGATTATATTTAAAGTAAAAATTAAAATAAAGATTAATTAAATATATTTTTTCAAAAAACAATCAAGTAATATAAATTACTAAAAATAAAACTTTTTTAAAAAAGAAAAAATAGCAGAATTTAGCTATAATAACATGACAATAACAGGTAAAGTCAGAAGTGAAAAAACGGTATTCATGAAAATACAATCAGAGGTCAACTCAGAATCAAGATTATAGGTTATGGCAAGAACCAGTGACAGTAACCCTGAAGGCATTGCAGCTTCAATAACTGTAACATTAAACTCCAGATTAACTAAACCCAAAAGGGATACAATGCAAAATGCAATAAGTGGAAAAATCATTAACTTCATGACTGACGTGAACATTACAACATGCTTGGATCTTGACATCCCTTCAAATTCTATTGAAAGACCTAAAGAAATCATAATAAGAGGAATAGCTGCTTCAGAAAAATAATTAACCACATTTTCAAAAACAGGACCGATAGAAATAGAAAACATATTAAATGCAAATCCAATAATAATGGCCCACAGCGGCATGAAAAAGAGGATTTTCCGAATAGCCGCCCTAAAGGAACCTCCGAATTTCAAAGCCAGGACAAAAGACAAAATCAAAAAAGTAAACATTGTAGAAATATCGCAGAAAATTGCCCTTAAAAAACCATCATGACCTAGAATTCCCAAATTTATAGGATATCCCATGAATGCCGTGTTTGCAATCATAACAGTGACTAAAATAGACCATAATCTGATATCTGAAAAATTAAGTTTTTTAAGAATGAGAAAAGAAATAATTCCTGTGACAAACGAGGATGCAAAAATCACAAATGGAAGAACAGACAAACTGGGCAATAATGATAAATCAGCACTATATAATGCTGAAAAAATCATACAAGGTAAAAAAATGTTTATTACTAATTTATTAAAAGCTTCAACCAAATCAGCAGTTAAAAAATTGATTCTTTTAAGAAAATACCCTACTGCAATCATTAAAATAATCGACAAAATAGTAATTAGAATAGCATTCATTAAAAAAAGGTTTGTAAATTAAAATATTTAAAATTTTGAGTAAAAAAAGAAATGAAAGTTTGTTGTTTAATCAACAATCCCTTCATTAGTGATTTTAAAGACACATTCTCCCTCAGGTAAATGAGGACTGTCAACCAAACGTGCTATTCTTTTACCTGCAAGGCCTTTTTTAAGCCAGATTCTATAAGTAGAAGCGTGACCTAAAACATGCCCACCGATAGCTTTGGTTGGACTTCCAAAAAATGAATCAGGTTTTGCCTGAACTTGATTTGTAATGAAAACAGCTACATTGTATGTGTTAGCGATTTGCTGAAGTGAATGCAAGTGCTGATTTAATTTCTGTTGTCTTACGGCTAAGGATTCTCTTCCAACATATTCTGCTCTAAAATGAGCCATTAATGAATCAACAATGACTAATCGAACGTTAGATCCCGACTGTATTAATTCGTTGATTTTATCAACCATTAATATCTGATGTGCGGAATTGAATGCGCGTGCAACATGAATGTTTTGCAGTACTTCTTCAACATCTAATTCAAATCCGTTGGCAATTTGTCTAACTCTTTCAGGACGGAATGTATTTTCTGTATCTACAAAAACACATTCACCTTCCAAACCTCCCTGTTCAATAGGCATTTGTACAGTTACGGCTAATTCATGAGAAATTTGACTTTTACCAGATCCGAACTCTCCAAATACTTCGGTAATTGATTGAGTTTCAATTCCTCCATTTATTAAATCATTGAATCCCTGACTGCCGACTGATATATGACCTACATCTTTTCTTCTTTCATCAACTTCCAATGCCGTTTCAAAACCGATATCTTCAGCTTTACGGGCGGCTTCGATTACTTTTTCTGCAACTCCTTCACCAATTTCGGCTTTAACAGATAATTCTTTTGGAGTGGCTGTTGCTAATCTCATCATGTCTGCAAAGCCAGCATCTCTTAATTTTTCTGCAGTTTTTTCTCCAACACTAGGCAAATCTTCTAATTCTACCATAATAATCATTCCTTAATTTATTTTAATAGTATTTTTCCAATATTTTTTTAGGACTAAGTTTTCTTTCTTCACGATACTCATCAAAAGCAACATTTGCTACAACTTCTATGGTTAAACCTTCTAAATCTTCAATACGACCATCTAAAATACCTGGATCATCAGATACGAGATTAACGATTTCATCTTTAGACATTTCAAGAAGTTCTTCAACTAAATTTTCATAAAATGTAATTCCAATATCTCCTGTGTCATCAGTTAATGTAGCAGAGACAAATATTGTTATTTTAGGGTTATCAAAGACGTGTCCACAGTTATCACAAATAATTTCATCATCAAGCACATCACCTACGTTAAAACCGCATTGAGGACATTTTTTTATTAATAGATTATCACCATTTATATCACCTAAAGTTCCGGATATTCTAACATTTACATCACCATCTTCAATAGCTTCAATATTCTTTGGAACATATATTGACTCTTTAATCTCATCATATGAAGGTAAATTAAGTAATTCTTCTTCACTAGGCTTTACAATAGCAGTGGCTCCCGAAATACTTAATGTTAAATGATCATTGTAAAATGATACAGACGGATTTTGAATTTTAATAGCTTCTCCAAGTTCAAACTCTCTTTTCGCATCATCACCCCATAAAGAAACTCTTATTCCACCGGAGTTATCTGCTATCTCAATATTTCTTAAAAGGTTCTTTGTACCATCATTTCTTTCAATTTCACGTGCATCGAATGCTTCAAAGACTCTTCCAACAACGAAAATACTCTTATCATCCTCATCCAAATCTGAGATTTCGCGATAATCATATATCATAGCTTCCAATGTTTCAAATGAAGGTAACAGTTTTGATTCTTCTTCAGGCAATTCCATAATCCTGGAAGCTGAACCGATGTTTAATGATAAATCTTCATAACCCCATCTGACTCTTGCATTTTCAATTCTATATGCTTCGGAAGGTATGAGTTTAATATCGGATTTTTCATCCCATAGAGATAATCCAACTACTTCAGTACCGTCGGAAAGAGTTGCTGAACGTACACGGCCAATACTTCCATCTGATGATCTTTCAAATGTTCTAACATCACCTACAGACATCAATCTTCCAACAACGTCAACTTCCACATCATCTTCATCAATGTCCTTTACCTGATTTATTGGCATTGGCTGCAGTGATTCTTTTAGGTTGTCAAACAGCTCCAGTTCCTCATCAGTTAAATTATTAGGATTGACAGTTATTTGGGTGGCATAATTGGTATTTATTGAATGACCGTTAACTGTATATTCATCATATTTAACGCTTCCACCGATTAATTTAACAATATCTCCTTTATTTATGTCTAAATCTGCACTGTCACCCCATAATGTGATTCTCATTGAACCTGTGTCATCCATTAAATCGAAGTTTCTTAGCTGACCTTCAGTATTATCGGATTTTCTGATGAATTTTCTGATATCCTGTATTTTAGAAACAACACCCATAATTGCAATATCAGTGTCCCCGTCATCCAAATCACCAATTTTTGACATTTCATGAATAAATTCGGGAACGTCAAAATCACCTTTAATAATTCTTCCATTCCAGTGACTTAACGATAATTCATCATTTCTCTCCCTGACCTGAGCCTGAAGTATTTTGATAGTATCTCCGTCATGCAAATCCAATGATTCAATTAAATCGACATTATTGTTCCACAATGTGAATGAAATGGTTCCTGTTGCATCCTGAATTTCAAGTGATCCTACTTTTCCTTCTTTGCCGTTCTTATTAAAAGTTCTAATAGCCGGTATTTTAATAATACGGGCTATAACATTCACTTCACCATCATCAGCTTTAATATCTGAAATATTAGTTATATTTTCTTCATATTCTGGAAAATCAAGAGGATTAACATCATTTACTTTTTCAAATCTTGATCTAGGCCTCATAGTTGCTTCAAGACCAGTGTATCCATCTTTAATGTCAACGTCAGAAACAGTAACAATGTCTCCTTCGTTGATACCTTTCAGGTGTTTAATATTCTCTGTCCATAATACAATACGTATTTCACCGGAATTATCGGCTAATAAAACATTACAGACTTTTCCAGGTTTTCCTTTACTTGTTTTAAATGATCTGGGACTACCAATACTCATTACTCTTCCAGTTATGGATTTATCTTTATCTCCATCTTCAAGACTTGCAATGTTTACCGCACTGTGTTCTTCCTTTTCTGATAGAGATTCATTTTCCCGGTTGATAAACTCGCCGATGATTTGATCTGCAAAAGTTTCTTCAGTTACAAAGGAAACACCCTCGTATTCTTTTCTCAAACCATTCATTCTTTTTAAAAACTCTTCTTCAGATATAAACTCTTTAATTTGATTGTATTTTTCCTGAAGCTCATCATTCATTACGATTTTATCATGTGAATCATCATCAATGGAAATGTCACCGATACCTAAATGATTACTGACAACCATCCTGGCTGAATCAATATCACTGATAAAATCCACATCAGAGTTAGATTGGATTATTTCTTCCATTTCTTTTATGAACTCATCTTTAGACAGTATATCTTTAACTTTTTCATATTCTATAAAAATTTCTTCTTCCATACCAAACCCCTCGTTGAAAGTTAATTATTATTTTAAACTATTCAATATATAAAGTATTAGAGAGAGCATTTGGAGACAATTATTTCGCGAAAAAATTGTAAAAAATTCCTCATAATTTTGCTTTAATGATAATATTAGTGCTATTTTATTAGCTATTTTAGTTTTTATATATATTATAAAAGCATACATTTAAACAAAGAAATTTGCATTCATAAATTAGAAAAAAATTCCCAGTTATATACTTTTTTATGATTTTTTGTTATTTTACATCAATTAACATATTAATACTACTAACACATATTAAAAATATGAAGTGATAACAAGGAGCATGGTATTATAAACTACAACAAGATAATTCTGATTCTATCAGTGATAATACTTGTAATTATAGTAGCCGGAGTTTTAATGTTAACGTCACCCGCAGCAAAAGAAAATACAAAAATTATTGTAACAAGCAATCCAGAATTATATGATGGGGACAGCTTGTCAGTTAAATTAACCAACTTAAATAATATCCCAATAGCTAATCAAACTGTTGATATTGCAATAATTGATAATAACGGCATGGAAAATCATCAAAGTGTGATAACAACTGCAGATGGCAATAGCAGTTTGCGGTTAAATGGAATATCTCCGGACAATTATACTGTGAAAGTAAATTACAGCGGCAATGAAGAATATATGAATTGCAATACCACTGAAAACTTAAAAATTAAAGAAAAAGAAATTCAAAAGCTCATATCTGATAATTTACAGGTCAGAGAAAGCACTGAAAATAATTTACCTGATGTTGATTCAGGCGGAGTAACACGTGAAGAAGCCGAAGCATATGGCTGGGAGTACACCCCCGATCATGGAGGACATTATATTGGTGTTAACGACCGTCGGGATGAAGAAGCGGGAATGTATCATGATTAGAAACAAAGCCATGTGAAAAAATTTTATTATGCAATACAAGATTTATACGAGTTATTATCATTATAAGACTGTTAAACTAATGTAAAAAATAAAAAATCAGATTATAAACAACCAATAAACTTATAATCTTTTTAAAAAAAGTTTAACTTTAATCTGAAATGAATCTAGCTTTTTTAAGAATTGTGGCCTCAGCATTATCTTTCAATACAATTCTTTGTGCTTTATGTCATCCAGACTTGCTTATAGGCTGTTGTGTTCTTATTTGTCTTGATTCACAAATTATTTTATCTCCAATTAGCCGGTCACCTATTTCATAATATGTTGGCATTATTACAACTCCTCAAGAACATTTTCTTTAATCAATTTTGCCATAATCTCATTTACTTCAAAAACATCTAATTTTAATGCATCAGCAATATCCAATGCATCAAAAACATCATGTGTCTTTGCAAACTCAATAATTTCCTTTTCTTGTTGTTCATAAGGAATATCTCTCAGATGGATTACATCCATATTTCTAAGTTTTTCCAACATTGCTTCCCGGACAAAATCTGAACTACTTAAGAATAATCCATCAATAACAAATTTATTTATTAAATCGAATTCTTCATCAGATAATTCTATTGTAACAGATTTATTTGATGATTGGTTAATACCATTTGCTTCAGTTAACATTTGTTATTATGTCAACCCATATAAAGATTTCCATATTTAACTGATTTACAAATTCATCTCCAACCTAGAAGCCAAAGTATTCATTCAGAAATTAGATAAATAAGTCAATTTGAATTGGATTAAACAGGTTAACAATCAGAACAGAAATAGCATTGCATGCGATACAAGACAGAATCCGAAGCATACTATTACATGAAAAAACTATAATATAATAATGCGATTAAAAGGTTATATGACAAGACTCTGAGCTACAACCGGCAAATTTTAAATAACATTCATTAAAACATGAATAATTAAAGGAGAAATTAACATGAAATTAACGGAAAAATTTATTTTTCACATCCCCCTGTTTAGATATGTGGATGAAGAATTACTTCCTATCAACAATATAGACAGCATTATTGATGAATTAATTGAAAAATTCAATGAAAACAACTACAAAAGCTTATATTTAATGAATGTAAAAGGTTTTTACAAGTCAAGATGCTTTGATGAGATTTTAATAACCATGTACATATCCTCATCAGATGAAAACAGAACACCCCCTGATGAGATATTCAGGAAGTGGTTTGAAAAAAATAATGATAAATTAAAACAGGAATCCTTCGCCTTTGAATATAATGATACAATGTTTGTTGAAGAGATAATTGAAAGTGAATTTAACATTTAGTTTAGTCAGCATTCATTTCAAAGAGGATATGAAAATTATTTATATTCTTATTAACAAATTATACACCATGTATTGCAGAAATTGTGGAAAGGAACTTAATGAAGGTGATGAATTTTGCACTCACAGCGGTCAAAAAACCTATAATCCGTTTTCCAACAACAATAAGAAGAAAAATCTTTACATTGCATTGATATTATCCCTTCTTTTCACTGGTTTGGGTACTATTTATGCCGGAAAAACCAAAAAAGGTTTAATTCTCGTTGCTTTGAGAATTATAATTCCGCTCTCGATAAGCTTATTCCGGCCATTAATAATATTGACGGGCGTAGTAATGATATATGGAATTTTTGATGCTTATAATGAGGTTGAAATTGCTAATGGCAATAATAATCCTAATCTGATTCGGGACTTCATGAGTCTGGATATCTATAAAAAAATAACAATTGTTGTAATTCTTATTTTGGTATGCGCTCCAATAGTAGCCTTTTTCACAACACCTGAATATAATGTATCAAACGATTACTCCGGACATTCTTCATATAGCAGCAGTAGCAGTGGCAGCGGAAGGGGAAGTTCACATTCTTCAAGCCACTACGGTGGAGTGGACACATCTCCGTCATCGATAGCTAATAACGACCCCGACTGGTATTATGATTATTACGATTATGGAGACTACGATTATTATGACGAGTATCTGGAATCGGAAGGATATGATTAAAGCAGACAAGAGAACTATTTATTGTTGTCCTGAATAATCTGTTTTAACTCTTTAATCTCATTTTTTAATTCATCAATCTTTTCTTCATTTTTCAATAACTGATTATTAATATCATCGATTTTAACCTCATTGGCATCTATTTTATTGTTTAATTCTTTTATATGATATGTTCCTTCCTGCAGCAGATTATCAGTGAAATATGTGGAAAAAGCACCTGTAATTGCACTGAACATGAAAACACCAATAACCAGTAAAATCAGACTGATCATCTTTCCATATAGGGTATTTGGAATCACATCCCCATATCCTACTGTTGTTATACTAACAATAACAAACCACAAATCATTAAACAGATTATTCATGGTGGGATCAACTAAATAAAGACTTAAAGTAGATCCAATTACAACTATAATTAATATTGCAAGAATTTCATCAAGCCGAGTATTTTTTAAAAAATCTCCGATAATTTTGAAATATTCACCAATAAGTATGAGAATCCTCAAAAGCCTGACAATGTTCAGATATCTGAGAGGTAAAATCGGAGACAGTATGATATCAAATGGTATTGCTGCAAGCAATTCCAGCCAGTTTCTCTTGAAATATTCTTTCCTGTTATCTGATTTAAGAAGTCCTTTCAGGAAATCGAAAAGCAATATAATACATGTGAAAATATCAAAAATCATGATTTTTTGATATAACCCATAAGGAACATTAGTAACGACTGCAGATGTAATTAACAGCGCATCAATTATGATTATAATAGATAAAATAACTTTATAGATATTTAAAATTTGTTTATTCAATTCATTAACCCCATTAATGTAAAACTACAACATACAATCTAAATAAACTTTTAAAACAGCTATTTAACTCCAATAATTCTATTGACATATGGAATCTTATTGAAAATAAACAGCAGAATTATCGAACAGATTAAAGTTAAAACAAACAATGAAGGTGCCAGAATTTTAACGGGAGGATTGTAAGTTGCAAAAAAATTCCTATATACTCTCAGTATTGGTGCATGAACCAGATAAATTCCATAACTATATTTAGCCAATCTGATTACAAAATTATGAATTAAATCATCATTATATTTCAAATTAAGATTTTTGAAAAGTAAAAATATTCCAATAACTTCAATAGCATTTGTAATTGAATACCTGTCAAAGCTGTAAAGTTCATCCGGAGTTGAAAGCATAACTGAAATCAAAATCATTATAATGGATGAAATTACTATCAAAAAAATGTCAAAGTAAATATTGTTCAAAAGTTTTCTTTCAGTATGCCTTAAATAATATCCCAAAACAACAAGACCTATCGGACTTGTGAAATAAGATAATCTTATCGGAAATGAATGGTATAATGTGAAATCAAACAGACAGGTAATGAGCCATAAAACCAAAAAGTATTCAACCTCTTTTAAATCACAGTGACAAATCCATTTGTTGAAGATAGGCATGCTCAAATAAGTTCCAAGAATCATCCAAAAGAACCAGTTAGGATAAAAATACTCTTTACGACCCAAAAATGCATTTTTAAGAAATTCAACAGGATCAACTAAGTTCAGCGAGAAAATCGGAGAAACCAGAAGCAACACAATCGATATGAGTAATGTCCAAAATAAAAATGGAGCAACAATCCGTGGTATTCTCCTTGATAAAAAAGATTTAATTGTCCAATCTCTGCCTAACGACAGTGCACCTGACAACATTAAAAATAAATCAACACCTATCCTGAAACATACAGAATTAATATCACATATAAACCATGTAGGCGAATATAGTACAACAGAATCATACTTAAAATTAAAAACATAGATAACCAGTACTGATACAATAGCCAGTGCCCTGAGGGCATCAAGATAATAAATGCGATTGGAACTGTAAGACATCTAATCATAATATTTAATTTAACATCATATAAATTTATCTTAGAGTCAAAGAATTTTAAAAAATATGCATTATATCATTTTTATTTTATAAATAATTATAAAAAATTGGTATATATTTAAATAAATATTATTAAACAGTTTTTTTAAAATAAAGCCAAAATCCAATGATAATAAATAAAATAACCCTTTGTAGTCAAAAATGCAAATATTATAAAAGGCAACATTATAGAAATCAATAAATTACATGAGAATACTATATAATATCAATGAAAATTAACGAGATAAAACGGGAACACATCGGAATTGCAATATTCTTATTTTCAATAGCTTTGTATATCATCACGATTACAAAGGTCAATTTAGGACTGAATGTTGACGAAGCATTTTCATTAATGATTACAAACACTAATTTCATGGATACTATCAGTCTGACTGCCAGTGATGTCCATCCGCCGTTATATTACCTGATTCTTAAAGTATTCATGAAAATCTTCGCTTTTGAAAACATAGATAGAATTATAATAGCCAAGCTCTTTTCCATAATACCTACATTACTGCTGCTGATTGTCAGCTATACAAAAATTAGAAAAGAGTTCGGATGGCTGGTCTGCGGCATATTTGCCCTTTGTATTGCAAGCATGCCAAATTTCATGTATTATAATTTAACGATACGGATGTATCCTTTTGCAATGTTTTTTGTCACTATGGTGTTTTTAATAGCTTATGACTTAACAGAAAGGAATGATTTAAAGAATTGGATTTTAATAACAATTTTTACCATTGCATCTTTTTACACTCATTATTATGCAGTAATAGCATGTTCAATTATTTACGCTATACTATTAGTTTATTTCATACTTAATAACAGAAATCAAATAAAATATCTGATTGTTTCATTTGTTGCTTCAGTTTTAGCTTATATTCCATGGGTTTATGTTATTTTATCTCAAATCAACAAGTATCAGGGCGATTACTGGATTCAGCCACTGTATCTTCAGCAGTTAATTGAAACTTACTGGTATGTTTTTTCTTCATACACCACATCTTCGGAAATTATTGGAGTTTTATTAACAATAGCTGTATTTATTTTAGTTTTATGTTATGTAAAAGATAAAAATAAAGAAAAAAAAGATCATTATGCAGTAATTGCATTGTCAATAATTATTTTAACAATAATATCCGGATTATTAGTGTCAGTTCTGGTTATGCCACTTTTTAATCAGCGCTATGTATTTCCGGTTTTAGGCATTTTTTGGTTGGGATTTTCTATTTTACTGGCTAAAAATTATGATAATAAAAAGATATTTGCTTTGTGTTTAGTGATACTGTTATGTGCAAGCGGAATAAATACAATATATTTCATAAATTCCGAGGACATAGGCAGCAGGAACATGGCGGTTCTGGAGAATGTAACCTTTGAAGATGGTGATGTTATTATTCATGACAATCTGCACACACAGCTTACATATGAAAGATGGTACTATCCTCAGTGCGACAATTACAATTATGATGATGGAAATACCGATTTTGTCAAGATTACAAATGATACTTTGGCAAATAATCATACGGTGTGGGTATTTTACAGGGATTCCGGTGATACGAGACTTAGAGGTTCTGATGGAGCAATATTGAATGATTTTTCAAAATCCTATAATCTGGAACAGGTGGCTCAACTGGAAGCTGATCCGTTTAACAATCTCCCAACTGGAATTTACAAAGTTAATACGCGTTAGGATTCTTTTTAACAACAGTTTTTATCATTATTCCTAAATCCAATCCCAAGTGCCAGTTTTCTACATATTCAATATCAAATTCTATTCTTTTTTTGATGGATGTATCTCCTCTGCAACCATGAATCTGAGCCCATCCCGTCAAACCCGGCTTGACCTGATGCTTAACCATGTATTTTGGAATGTTCTTTCTGAATTCATCAACAAAAAATGGTCTTTCAGGTCTTGGACCAACAACGCTCATATCCCCTTTTAAAACATTGAAAAATTGAGGCAACTCATCTATGCTTGTTTTTCTAATCAAATCCCCCACTTTTGTTTTCCTTGGATCGTCTCTTGTTGTCCATCCAGACTTTTCTTCGCTGGGTTTCTGGACTTTCATACTTCGAAATTTATACATTTCAAAAGGTTTTCCTTTAAAACCGATTCTTTCCTGCTTAAATATGATTGGTCCTGGAGATGTCAGCTTAATAGCAACAGCTGTAACCAGCATTACAGGAGATGTGATAATAATTGCAATAATCGCAATAACATAATCTGAAACAAATTTCAGCATTCTGTTAAAGGAATCATCTAGAGGAACATATCTGATGTTAATAATCGGCATGTCCTCAATCATATCAACAGATGGCTGGGCAGGGAAGTATCTTATATAGTCGGGAATGATTTCCGCCTTGATTCCAACCCGTTCACAGCTTTCCACAAGGCTGTTGATTTTGTAATAATATTTCAATGGTATTGCAAGCACAACACGATCATAGCTGTTTTTTTCTAAGATATCATCTAAATCATCGAAACTTCCTATTATTTTACTGCCTTCAATTTCAGCACCGACATGGTCACTTCTTCCTATAAATCCGCTGATATCAAAGCCCAAATATGGATTGTCATTGATTTTATGTGCAAATTCAAATGCCAAATCATTATCTCCAACAATAAGAATATGTTTCAGATTCCTGTTGTTTAAACGGATTTTTTTAAGAAAACTTCTTACAATAAATCGTTCAATTATACCAAAAATGGTTGCTATAACACTTAACAGGAAAAGCATTATTCTTGAAAAGTTAGGCTGGTTGAAGATAAATAAAACTGCGACCAAAATAACAAAAGCCAAAATATTAACCTTGATGATATTGGTAGCTTCTGAAAAAATGGATTTATATGTTCTGTGGGGCTTGTACAAACCGAAAGAAAAGTATAGAATCAGATATGTCGGGATAACAGCAAATGTCAAAAAGAAAAGATAACTGTCAACGCCTAAATGACCTCCAATCGGTCCGAACAATGTGGTTTTAAATCTTAACCACCACGAACTAATTAATGAAATCACGATGACAGCCACATCGAGTAAAACTAATAAAAAATTAAATGTTCTCTGATTTTCCTTTATCATTAAATACCACGACACTAATATGAGTGTAATTTATGTTTTTTATATGATATTTAATTTTTCTTTTAGGAAAACTGAAAGAGTAAAAAAATCCGAATTTTTAAATTAATTGGATTTGACCTGCATGAGTGATTATTACTTGTTTTTCTTGAAAATGTTTAAAAAAAGCTTTAAAACAAATAATAGAAAAATTCCAAGATATACAAATAAATTAACAAAAATACTGGATTGGGAAGCATGGTGCTTGTTGTAATAGATATACATTGCACGATAGAATTCATAAATAAGCTTAGGTCTTTGTTTTTTACTGCTTGCACCTTTTAAGTGGGTTATTTTTGATTGACCATAATACATAATCTTATAACCGGCCTGTTTAATTCTAAAGCATAAGTCAATATCTTCACCGTACATAAAAAAAGTTTCATCCAAAAGACCAACATCATCCAGAACATTTCTGCGTATAAACATGAATGCTCCGGTTAAACAGTCAATTTCATAAATGCCGTCATCATCTAAATCATCCAGATTATAATCATTATCCCTGCTATCTGTTGGAATATGGAACAGTCTGAAAAAGGAATTTTTAACATTGGGAAAACTCCTTTTACATGCCTTATCCAAGGTATTATCTTCTAAAAGTACCTGGCATCCGCATGCACCAACACTTTCATGAACTTCTATATAGCTGTAGATGTCAGATAGGGTATTATTCCAGACAATAGTATCTGAATTTAAAAGAAGAACATATTTTGATGAAATATTTTTCAATGCAATGTTATTTCCTGAAGCAAAACCCTTATTTTCATCTGATTTGATGAAAACAACCCTGTCTTTAAAATAATTCTCAAGTTTTAATAAACTGTCATCACTGGATGCATTATCCACAACGATAATTTCAACATCAAATGGATATTGATACTTTAAAATTGAATCGACAGTATTTCTGGTTAATTCAAAAGTATTGTAATTGACAATAACAACAGATAAATCCACAAACTCACCTTTTAAAAAATTTTAATGTATTTGCAATAAGTTTATACTCCAGTCTAAAGTAATTTCCAAGATTGGATTTTTTGAATTCAACTTTTTTAACCCTGGACTTATTAAGCAATCCCTCCTTAAGCCCTGAGAGATAAACCGACCCGAAACCTTTTCTGGTAAAAAACAAATATTTGATTAAAAATCCGAAAAACAGAAAAATAAAATTAATAATCTTTAGAGGAATTGGAATATTCTTATAAACTGTCCATACATTGTTTCTGGCAGCTATTTTAACTTTAAATTCGTTGTGTCTACTGCCCGTTGTTGCACTTCCGACATGATATACAACAGCATCAGGACAGCATAAATTCCTGTAACCGTTTATCTGACTTCTAACCGCCAGGTCTATATCTTCAACATAAGCAAAGTAATTCTCATCAAACAAGCCCAAATCAATTAAAATAGATTTTTTGTATAATGCAGCACCTGCACAACTGGAAAATATTTCAAAAACATGGTGATAATCATCGCTGCGCATATTTTCCCCAATCTTTTTACTCCATGCAAGCAGATTATATTCATCACCTGCATCATCTATCAAATCTGGATTTCTGGCCTGAAGCATTTTTGCCTGAATGGAAAAGATATCGTCACCATCAATCAGATTAAGCATTGATTTGACACAATCCTTTTCAATAAATGCATCATTATTCAAGGAAAAAATATAATCATATCTAGCTTTTAAAATACCCTGATTGACAGCTTTTGCAAAACCCAGATTCTGGTTATTTCTGATAACCACAACAGGAAAATCAAATGAACTTTCTTCTATAAATTTCAAACTGTTATCCTCAGAGGCATTATCAACAATAATTACTTCACCAATATAATCTGCATCATAACCAAGACAGTCAAAATATTTTTCTAGAAACTTTTCACCATTGTAATTTGGTGTTACAACACTAACCTTCATAAGAATCTATATTGAATTTTTAAATTTCCTCCACAGTTTATAATATAATTTTGGACTAAATAAAAATAATTTAATCTTGAGAGAAAATTTTAAATCTCCCCTGTAGTGTGATAATTTTTCAAACAATGATAATTCTTCCATACGATTTATTACCTTGTCATAATCACATCCATTATAAAACAGATAATTCATATTGCCGAAAATTGCCTTTGGAATTCTGGATGTGTGAATTAACCGGGACAATTCAGTATATCCCTGTTTTGTATAAAAATCAGCCAAATTATCCAATACGCAAATAAAATCAAATCTTTTTAACCTGGATGAAGACGACAGAGATGATGGATGCTGAACATAAAAATAAGTTGTTTCATTTGAAATTTTAATATTTTCACCATAAATTAAAGCTTTAAGAGCAAATTCAGTGTCTTCACCATAATTAACATCCAGATTAAACCTTAAATTGTTATTAACAATAATATCTCTTTTATAAGATAGCTGAACAAAATTAAAGGGAATTTTCATGTTAAGTTCCAGCCTAATGAATTCAGCTGTTGAGAGAACTTTTTCATCATAAAAATGGGGCTTTGAAATAATCTCTCCGTTGTAATTTTTAACTAGCTGTATGAGACTAAAGTCATATCCTGCATTATAGAGCAATGACAAATGATTGGGATGAATATAATCATCTCCATCGACGAAAACAATATACTCCCCATTTGATTCGTCAATACCTAAATTTCTGGCAGAACCTACTCCATTGTTTGATTTTGAAATAATTTTATGAGGCAAATCGGATTTTGATAATTTTTCGTTAATGATTTCAAGACTGTTATCAGTTGACCCGTTGTTGATAACAATAATTTCATAGCTTTCAAAGTTCTGATGAATAATTGAATCAAGGGTTTCTCCAATATAATCAGCTTCGTTATAAACAGGTACAATAACACTCATTTTTAAATCAGTCATTATTGCCACCCTTTTTTAAAGCAAAGTCAACGATTCTTCTAGATGATTCGCCGTCAATTTCACCGAACTGAAGCTGAACAAATGACTCTAATTTAGATTTATCAGCACCCTTACTGATGCAGTCGATTAACTGCCTGGAATTATAGACAACCGGTCCTGGCAGGTCATGTTTGTAATCAAGGTAAAACCCTCTTTCGTTATTCAGATAATTATCCAGATCATAAGCAAAAAATATAATTGGCCTGTTTAAAAGGGCAAATTCTATCATAATTGATGAGTAGTCTGTAATTAGAATATCACTAATCAGTAAAAGTTCCTGTTCGTTTTCGTAACTGCTGCAGTCCACATAATACTCACCGCTTTGAATATCATTTTTATAAAACTTTTTAACTTTAGGATGGAGTCTTAAAAGCAGAACATATTCATCAGACAATTTGGTGTTGAATTCCTTTAAATCCAGATAATTAAAAACATTATTATACTCCGTGTCCTGTCTGAATGTGGGAGCATAAAGAACTATTTTTTTATCACAGTCAATGTTAAATTTTTTACAGAACTTTTCCCTCAGGGAAGATAAATCATGATTTTTAAAATAATAATCCGAACGGGGAAGACCTAAAACCTTAATTTTTGACTCATCTATTTGAAAGGCCTCCCTATAAAATTCCTTAACAAACTCTGAAGTTATAATAAGATAATCAGTATTCTCAGATATTTTTTTAAGCATTTCTGCATTTTCAACACTGGCTCCAAATTTCTTGAAAGCCCCCGGAGCATGCCATAACTGAATAACCAGGGAGTCATTTTTGAATTTCATGAAAGCCAGAGGAAAAAAATTGTCATTTAGAAAAATATATTTGGAAGTAGCTAACCTGGTAAAAGAATTAAAGGAAAATTTGTCTTTGTAAAAATAATTAAACTCAAAAGCATTTCTTTTCTCAAACTCCTCACGGACATAGTTTAAATTGCTTGAAAAGGAATTATTGGAATCGACAATAAATGAAACCCTGTGATTATTAACCGGGAGTTTAGTTAAGATATTAAAAAATAATGAAAAGATTTTGTGTTTTAAAAACATTCATCACTACCTCTAGGTATAAATAGCTGTTCTATAATTATCACCAACACTTAGGATGTCAACAATGACTTTTAATTAAAATTTCGCCCTAAGACATTAGCATAACAGGTAATAACTATCAAAATTACCGGCCGATAAACAAAACTAACCTATTAGTTAATTTTGAAAAAGTAATATAAAAATATTTACATTACGGAAGTATTGTTAAGGAAAACAATAGCTTTTATAACTTAAAAACACCACATATATTATGAATTAAAAGAATTATATTATCTTAAAATATTTTTGATTTTGGATGATGCGAAGTGATATTTTCCGATTAATGATAAGTATTTAACCGTCTTTTCATAATCATCCTCCAGAATAGGTTTCGTTAAAATCTGATATAATCTTTCACCGAATCCCGGTTTAATTTTAAGTTGCTTTTTAAGCAAAGGACTGGCATATTCAATCAGCTCAACTTTCTGATTAAATGAAATCTTACTGTCCCGTAAGCTGCTTATCCAATAAACAAAGTGCCTGTTGAAGACATCGGAAAAATATCTCTCAAGACCCATATCCTTGAGAAATTTATCGACCTGATAATATCCCTCTACCATTTTGTGCAGGTATTTTTTGTTTCTGATGTGTATTGTGGATTTATCTCCATCAGTATTTCTTATTGAATAGTTATAAGCATAAAAATCATCAAGATAAACACTGGATTTGGACTTCACAAGGGATGCGATATAGACAAATAAATCCTCCGCCAGCATTGTTTCGAGAAATCTGATATTATTGTCAATCAGGAATTTTTTTTTGAATAACTTGGTCCAGATAGCCGGATCAATATAGAACAGCCTTAAATCTTCTTCAAAATTATTCACAATAATATTTTTTCCATTAAAAATAGTTTTTACTTTCACTTTTTTATCGGGAAAAACTTTATAGTAATTTGCAATCAGCATGTCAGCATCCTCATCTGCAGCGACATCATACATCCTTTCAAATGCATCATCAGCATAGCTGTCATCATGATCGGAAAAAATCACATATTCCCCATCGGATAAATCCAAACCAATGTTTCTGCCCTTACCCGGAAATCCATCATTTTTATCCAAAAATACAACTTTCACATTTTCATATTCCTCATCAAAAGATTTCAGCAGATTTATTGTGTAGTCTTCATCAGAATTATCATCGACAAATATTACCTGAATTTCACTAAAATCCATGCTTTGATTTTTAATGGATTTGAAAAGGGAACATAAAAATTCATTTGAATTATATGTTGGAATTATAACGCTGATTTTATATTTACTCATAATAATCTCCTGAATTTATTTTTTAATTTGGAAACTAAACTGTTATCATTCATATTTATCTGGGATTTCTCCAGTCTGTTTGACTCTGACACTGCCTCATCAAATTTTTTACTCAATATCAAATCAACCAGTTTATCATATCTTTTTTTAAAATATGGATCTGGAGAATAATATTTGTTAAAGACATCATATGATTTGACAAACAATTCCTTTTTGTCCTTATCTTGCAGTTTTGACAATACAATTGTATACAGCCATGAGGTTAAGTGATTTTTAAATATTACTTTCCCGTATGACGTTTTATCCAGTCTTTCAAGCAGCAGGTCAATTTCATAGTATCCGTTTAAAATAGCTTCAATATACTTTCTGTTTCTTATGTGTATTGTAGATTTATCCTTGCTGTTGTCCCTTATCTTATAGTTATATGAATAAAAACTGTTTAGATATATTATTCCATCTGCACACAATGATGCATTAACTGCAACATATACATCTTCTGCAAGCATTCCTTCAAGAAATCTGATATTGTTTTCCATTAAAAATTTTTTTCTGAATAATCTTGTCCATATTGCAGCGGGAACCCTGAAGAGGTTTTCATCCTTTGAAATATCTGAAACTTCAATTTCATCCGCGTCTCCATAGATTGATTTGAAGGGAATTACTTTATCGGGATACACCTGATTGAAATTTGAAATCAGCATATCGTTACCGTTAATTTTATTCAGCATGATTTCAAAGGCATTTTCAGTGTATGAATCATCATGATCACAGAATATAACATAATCAGAGCTTGCCAAGTCAAGACCTATATTTCTGCCGGTACCCGGAAATCCGGAATTTTCACTTTGAAAAACTGATTTGACATTATCATAGGACTCATCCAGATGTTTTAACAATTCCAGTGTTGCACTATCAGATGAGTTATCATCTACAAAAATAATTTCTATATTTTCAAATCCCAGACCCTGAGCTTTCATTGAATCTAAAAACTCATTCAAATAGTTTCCAGAATTATATGTGGCAATGACAACTGTAATATTATAGCTATTCATATTTATCATTTAAAATTTTATCATATATTAAAATATATTCATCTGACATTTGTTTTGTATTCTTAAATTGAATCGATTTAAGACTGTTTATTTTATCATTATAATCATTTTGAGTAATATTTGTTATAAAATCATATATCTGAGCCGGGTTTTTATAGTCAACCAGCCAGCCTCCGCCAGTTTCAGTAATTCTTTCCTTTAAAGCACCTATATCACTGGAAATTACAGGAAGTCCGGCCATCCATGATTCAGTTAAAGTATAGGAGTATGTTTCAGGACATGTTGATAATATTAACGAACAGGAAGGATTTATTTTATCCACTAATTTATTAAAATCACTTCTCTCATACCTGCCGTGATTTATCCCATAACTGTTAAGGTTGGGTATTGTTGTGCCGAGAAAATTGAACTCCAATTTATTTTTTTTATCCAGTCTTTTAATTTCTTTTATTAGAAGTGAACCCTTATGTGGAGAAATATGGCCCGGAACCAGAATTTTAACAGGATTTGAAGTGAATTTTGGATTGAAGGATGTTTTATTCACACTGACACCATGTTCAATTACTTTAAGATTATCCAAATCGGGATAGAATTTTTTATATAAATCCATCGCTGAGCGTGTCGGAGCTATATTGGCATGGGATTTCTTCAAAACATCCCCGCATATTTGTCTCCATAATTCAATGATTTCAGCACTTCTGGACACATCATCAACAGCTATACCTCCGCATTCACCGCATTCAAATTCACAAAACTGATACTTGCAATTAATTAAATGAATAGATGGGCAGATATAATAGAAGTCATGTAGATTAATTAAAAAAGGAATTGATTTTTTATCAATAACATCAATTAAATTAAAACTATGATTAATTAAATGGTTAATATGAACAATATCTATATTAATTTTTGAAAGAATTTCATCATAAACAGTCAGTAATTTCTCGCTGAATAATTGCTTTTTGAAATTGCTGCAGTTGATGATATTTCCCGAATTGTCAATAACCGAAAAATTTGTGTTATAAGAGATATTGTAATTAGCTATTTTTTCAAGGGAATCGGAAAAATGCCAAAGTTCAATGTCTTCTCCGTCTGAAGTTAGAATAAATGGATTGTAGGAATCATCAAGATTACTGATAATATCCAAATTTAAAAATCCGGTACCTCCAACCGTTCCTATTTTTTCATGCAGAACAAAGAGTATGTTTTTTTTATCAGAGGCAAATTGTGACAAATCCCTGTCCAAAGGCCTGATTAGCCTGTCTTCGCTGATACCATATAATGCATAATGAACCAGCGGATTGATTTTAACATCAGAATAATGATTCCTGTAAAAAACTCCATCAAAAGTGTCGTTAGGTTTTTTGCCTTCATCAAAACCGAAGAAAATGTAGTGAAGAAGAGGATCCATCCCAGATGATTTAACTTTAGGATATTTTTCCAGATAAAAATCATCATCAAAGAGATTATTGCTGCGAATAGCTTTATAACCCTTAATAATTTCTTCAGCTTTGGATTTATCCTTGATTTTACGGGATATGTATTGACTGGGAAAATGAGCGAATAACCTGTTTTTAAAATTCATAAGAATCAGTTATAATTTCCTCAAGGCCTTTAAGAAAATCCTGTGTGAAATCATTTTCAATAATAATATCCGCAGAAACATCCTTATTGAACGATAAAGACAAGTCATAATCGGAGGTATCTGAATTGTCGTCATTAACAATTATTTTAACAAGATCATCACGGGAAATAATTCTGTTCAAATCATATTTATCAGTAAATGAAATTAAAACATCACAGGAGTTTCCAATGTAATTGTTATTCAAATCGCTGATGATTTCGACAGTATAATTCATATCATTGAATTTTTTTGAAATATCATGAATTAATTCATTGTTCACATCGGAGATTATGGTAATTTTAAGATTTTTTTCTGTGAAAAACTTTTTTGAATGTATTTTATCCAGAAGCAAATGCTTTGATAAAAACTGACCCCATCTCTTCCAGAATACGGAGTAATTATGCTTGTCATTTTTGAAATAATTTTTGGATTTTACACGGGTACTGGATTCATGGTGGAATAATAATGCATTGCCTGCAAATAGAACCTTATGTTTGTTCTTATATAATTTTAAGCAGAAATCAACGTCTTCCAGACCATATATGTAATCTTCATCCAAACCGCCCAAATCCATATATATTTCCCTGTCAACAAGCATTACTGCACCTGTGACGGCTACACAATGATTATTTTTAGTCAGCGAATTATCAAAAACATCCAATTTGGAATTTGATTTATTAATAGCATATAAACAACATGGATTCATTCTTTCAGCAAATATATCTCCGCTGTGCTGGATTTTAAAAGATACCTCCCTGTTTGCATTATAATAGAAAGGAAAGACCAGTTTAGCACCTACGGCAGCTGCATCATCATTATATAAAATGGTACCTACCAGTTCATTTAACCATCCGTAAGTAGGTTCTATATCGTTATTCAGTAAAAGCAAATATTTTCCGTTAGCTATTTTGGCGGCATCATTATTGCCTTTTGAAAAACTTACATTAACATCATTTTCAATAATTTTAATCGGCAAATCAAGACTTTTCAGGTAACTGACAGAATCATCCTTTGAATCGTTGTCAACAACAATAATTTCATAGTTTGAATAGTTGGTTTTATTATCGAAATCAGTGAATAATCTCTTCAAATGATCAATACCATCTCTGTTTAAGATAATAATAGAAACAAGCGGTTCATCATCGAATTTGTAATTTGACAGGAATGCCTGATTCGTTTCCTGAATTTCTTCTCTTCTTCTAATGGAAAATGCCTGCTGGGTAAATTTGCCTTCATTTTTACCATGGACAATATAGTGATAAAGAGGATTTATGTTTTGACGCCTGACATCAGGATATGCAGTGAAATAAAAATCCGAATCAAAATCAAGTGAAGGCAGCTTGCCTTCCAGATATCCTCTGCCCAGATAATGAGTTAAGGGATCTCCCGAAACATCATCATATGTTTCAGTATAAAATTTCTCATCAAATAAGCCTGAACCTGCAATAGCTGAATAATATTTATGATATCTGAGGGATTTTTTATAATCAAAACGGGATGAAATCAGCAGACGAATGAAACTAACCATTTAATCACCATTATTTCTTAATTTTCTAAGTACACTAGTTAATTTCCATGAAAATGAATCTCTAACATCATTTATCTGTCTATCCCAATAGTCCCTATTCTGATTTAAAGCTTCAGCTTCATCCCTTAGGGCATCAATATCATTGAACAGCAAAAGAATCTCCTCTGTAGTCAATATGTTTTTTTCCTGAATATTGCCTTCAAGGGATTTAATCAGATTCCTGCTTGTAATATAATCATCCACTTCAAAATTATGATGGTAATCACCCTGTCTGGCCCAGTATTTATTATCCCAGTAATAACAGGGACTGACTGAAGGATGAAAATCATTCTTCCAGGCCACATATGCAAAACTAATCTGATCCTGATTGGTGTGTCTGATAATTTCTTCCCACCAGTCGTTCATTAAATTAATTACTGACGGATTATTATGCTGTCTAAAAATAGCTCCCAATGCAGGAAGCCCATAATTTCTAGGCATTCCTTCTTTTCTGTAAGTATCAACCTGATTCAGTATAGAATAATTTGAATATCTTGGAAATTGAATAGAACTGTTGGCTTCATCAAAAATACAATCTCTTTCGGGATGAACAGCATTCAACATTGGAGAATTAGCATATTTTAATATATATTCCCTGATACTGCCTACAAGTTTAAATGAACCGTCAATCCAGAAACTATATTCACAATCCGGAAAATATTTGTTTGGAAAAACCTTATACTGCTTTGCAATTCTATTGTCATCCAGTGTAGAATTTTCCATTTGAATAATTTCCCAGGTATCCGATTTTAAATCAGGATTTTGAGTAAAACAAACATAACGTGTATTATCATCAATAACATCAGGTTCTTTTAAGGAATCATAATCGCCAGTGAATGCCGTATAAACAACCAGTTCACTGTCTGCAATATCCTTTTTCAGCTCTTCATCTACTTCAAGTGAAGACTGAAACAGGTCGCTTAAAATAAAACCGTCAACATTAGACTCATGTCTAGCTCTAATAACTTCATAAGGATTAATATCATCTGTCATACAAATCATTGAACCGCCCAACTTTAGAGAATCGGGAACTTTAAAATTTTATGGATAATGCCTTTTTGCCTAATCTATCTATAAGTTAAATAAGTTACAGCATTGGCGAACTTTCATAACTTTAATGGAAAAATGCAATCATTCCAGGTAATGATTCCAGCATGGCCTGAATACCTAAAATAAATATTGCCAGCCCACCAATAAAATTAATATGCCGGGCATATTTAATAGCAGCCCTAGTACCAAGTGTTCCTATTAAAATCCAACAAACAACAGCCGTTAAACTTAAAATACCCAGTATCACAGGATTAACGGAAGCAGCTACACCCTGAGCAGCTAAAATAAGATTCTCAATATTACCGAAAACAATTAAAGTAAAGAACTGTTTGAATTCACCGGACATTTATGTCCCCCTTATTGAATTAAGCATGGCCTGAGCACCTAAAATAAAAATAACAAGACCACCAAAGAAATCAATGAAATGAACATACTGTAAAGCTACCTGAGTTCCAATTGTTCCAATCGTTAACCAAAAAGTTACTGCAATAATACTGGCAATACCCAGTTTCAATGGATTTACACCAGCCACAACTCCCTGTGACGAAAGCACCAAATTTTCAATATTGCCAAAGATTATTAATCCAGCAAAAGGCAAATATTGCTCCAACACATCAATCACCATTTTCATTAAAAAATCGGAAAATCATTTCCGACATAATCCGTTTCCAATAATTAGTATTGAGAATTAAAAATATATAAAATTATCCTTAATCCCATGCATCAGAAGAATAGTTGTTAAAAATATTTCAAAAAATAAAATCAATAATAAAAAACATGCATTAGTCGGAATTGGAAAATGAAAAAAATTCAGCAATATTATAAAAATAGCTTTTAATTAAAAAGAAAGTAAAGTTTAAAGACAAGCTTTAAATCTTTACTTGTAATACACTTTGTATATCCTAACCCCATTATCCTCAAATACCTGTGAAAACGTTACGTTATCATTGGACAGTGGCGTTAAATCTTCTTTTGAAAGAATATAACTTATATTAAGTTTTTCCATATCCTGTGTATTTAAGCTTACAACAACATGATCTGATTTTTCCAGAGTTGAAGATGCAGGTATTTCAATTACAGTCGGGAAGGAATCCTGAAATACTATTTTCAAGTGCGAATAACGGTTGTAAATATCATATGATTCATTGTTTGGATCCAGTTTCGAGAACAAATCAAAATTAGGATAAATATTCACACTGTTAAGCGTATGCGCCCCCGAACCAATTATTTCGTTGATAAACATTTCATGACCTTCAACAACCCATATTGCATCCGGATCGCTTTCAACAATACTGGAAACCTCCTGAATAATCGGCTGATCGTAGTAATAATCAACACCGGACTCGATAGGATTTGCAAAAGCGCCGGCAGCAACCGAAATCACCACCACACAACATAAAAGACCAAACTGTGCTTTTTTATTTTCAGCACTGTTAAGAATGAAGAAGAATGTTATTCCAAAAAGAACAAATGAAACAATCAGCATTGAAACAGAATAATATTTTGTTCCCATAAAGTAAAAATCACTGAACAAAACAATACCAACCAGCAAAAGACTTATAGCTAAACTTTTTACAGAAAAAGATTTGCCTAAAAAATCAATCGGTTTCAGTACAGCTAGTGAGCGGATTACTAAAAACACATCCACGAGAGTGATAATAACAAGCAGTCTTGTACTCATTGACATACTCAACAGAGTAATTTTTCCGACAATTTCCGGGAATGTAATGAAATAATACACCAAAAAGAAAATATAAACTGCCATCAGTAAATGAAGCAGAACATCCCTTTGTTTTTGAACAAACTGCACAATGGAATAAAGTATAATGCCCAGAGGGAAAAATGAAACGAAATAAGCCAGACTTATTTTTACAGGAAGCTGCTGGGGAGTCAATGCATAAAATAGAGTTCTCATATAATCCAGCAGATATGTAGGATTTGCAGCACCGTAATATAAATCAACACCGCCAAAATACTTCCTGCCTCCAGGATAATAGGTGTTCAATGTAGTAAACAGTGCATCATAGGATTTAGTGAATATGTAAATAAGACTAACAATTAAAATTACTGAAAATACAATAAAATGTATTAAATCCTTCTTCGAAAATGTAAATTCCCTCCAGTTCTTGTAAACCACCCATATCATCAAAGCAAGAATAATATATGCAATCGGAACCTGCCATGCGGGATAAACAGAAACTGTATATGCAACACCGCAAAAGGCAATGAGAACTGAAATGAGTAATCGCTTCTTAAAATCATTGCTGAGCATGAATTTATCCAAGAGCAATACAGCTATTTGTCCAAAAATAAGCATTTCAACCAGAAAATTCACACCAAACCACCATTGAACCAGTGGGGATAAAGTAATTAATAATGAATAAACAAGAGATAATGTTTTATTTTCTTTTGTAATTAACATTCCCAGCTCAAAAGATACTAATAACAATACAATTAAACGACCAAGCCAATAAAAAGAAAGACCCATTCCCTTAGGCAAAAATAAATAACCCCAGAAAAATGGACGGAACAGACTGGCTATGTCCAGAACAGGCTGTCCATATAACAGAAACATATCAGTAGGCACTGACCTTACAATATCACTGAAATAGGCGAAATTATTAAAATACTGGGAAAATGCAAATGGTGTAGCTACACTAAATTCATCGCCGTGAACCGTAAAAGGAACACCAAACAAAGCACTATGCTGATTTGCAGATATATTGAGCAAACTTAATGATGATCCGTGAATCTGAAGCAAAACACCAATCACAAAAACAGAAAGTGCAATTATAAAACGATTTTTATACAGAAAACTGGAAGATTTATCCCTTAACTCTTTTTTAACAAGTATCGTGAAAAATATTAAAAACAACACAATTAATGCAAGCATATGCTTAAAGGAAAACAGTTGAAATACAATGTTAACTGCAGATAAATCATCAATATTGAAAAAAGCAGAAGAATTCTCTAAAAGAACGATGTAACATTCGCTTACAAATGAGAAGAATATCGATAAAATCAAAATCAATGAAATCTCTTTTCTATTAAGCTCAATATTATGAACATTCATTTTTTCACCCAAACTTAACCTAGTATATGTTAAAGATTGGGATTATGAAATATTAAACTTTTCTTTAGGAAAGTGTAAGGCTCCTGATAATAATTTATGGCCTAAAATAGTTTTACATGAAATGATATAAACAACTAAAAATAAGATTTAAAAGCGGATTAAACGCCAAAAAAGAAAAAAAGATATTAATTGCTATAATATAATGCAATTAATAATCTACTGTCCCTATATCATTGTTTGAATTTTCAGGTAAAACAGTTTGAACATCCGCCACATCATCATGTTGCTGGATTTCAGACTCAACAGAATTATTTGCAATGTAATCAGAAAGTGAAGGAATTTCAACATTAAGTTTTGGTGTATCTATTTGATTAGGCGGAGTACTATCAGAGTTATTATTCAAAGTTACAATAGCATCATCATAACGATAAGTTACACTTATATCATCTGCCTCAAAAATCAGAACCATTATTGGAATATATTGTTAAAGATACTGCTCTTAAAGATCTGGCTTAAACACACAAAGTTTTTTGCCCAAAATGTCTGCAAAATGAGATATCTCATTATCATAAAATTTAGATTGGAGATTACCATCGACAAAAATTATGAAAAAACTGTTAACATTAACTGGACGAACCCCACCAATATTAAACTGATTAAAAAAATCCTTCATCAGGAAAAACATTAGGATTCTTATCAATTGAAGGTTCCCTAGACAAATCAACAACAGTCTTATTTAAATCAGAAATCCTTTTTTCAATGTTATTAAATTCTGAAAGCAAATTGTCAATAGTATCAACACCAACATTATTGGTACAAATTATTCTCATTGGCACTGCTTGTACCCACAGAAATATGATGATTGGATGATGCTAATGCATTTTCTACAGAATCATTCTCAAATGTCACAGCATAGCTGGTACAAATCAAAGCACCAACCACCAAAATTAATAGTATTTTTTTCAACATATGATCACTTACATATACATTTTGAGCAAATTGTTATAAATATATTCTATAACATTCCATGATTGTTCAATCCTTAAAGCTTATATGTTATTTTTATTTAATAATACGCTTTCACGGATAGAAATAAAATAATTCATTAATTTGTTATTCAGACTAAATTCACAAATAATATGTTTATACACTCATTAATTTGAAAGAATATCATCCCATATTTCAATCCTATTTTCAATGGAATAATTTCTTAAAACTTTATCCAAAGCATTAATGCGAATTGATCTTCTTAAGTCTTCATTTGAAATAAGTTTTTCTATATTCCCAATCCACTCATCATCAGTTTTAGCTAAAAATCCGTCAACACCGTCTTCAACAACTCCATTATAAACACACATATCAGAATACACACCCGGTATTCCAAGAATAGCTAGTTCAATGAATTTCAATTCACTTTTACACTGATTAAATGGTGTATCTTTTAAAGGAACAAGACAAACATCCCAATTGACATTACTGGATAACCATTTCATGAATTTTTCAAAGTTCATATTGTCTGCGGGAAGTTCAATAGCTTTAAACCATTCTTCATTAACATTATCTGATTCGTTGAATCCCCCAATAACTTCAAAATCAAAGTCATATTTTTCTTTTAATTTTAATATAATATTTTTTATTAAGAATAAATCTTTAGAATGGGTTAAAGTTCCATAATATCCTAATTTTAACTTGCCTTCACTTTTAATGTCTTCATTTATATCAAAAACAGAGTCTACATAGTAATTGGAAATAATAATTGTTTTATTTTTATCAAATTTTGAGGCTAAAGCCTGTGTTGATACAGTTATAATATCTGCTGAATCAATAAATTTGGAGATTGAATCACGAACACGATTCACATATTCATAAGAGGGACTGTTTTTTTCAACTCCAAGCAGGTCATCATCGGTTTCATAGATGATTTTAATACCGTGTTCCATGCATTTAACTCTTAAAATATCCAAAAAAGGTAAAATCCTTTGAACAATTACCACATCAAATAATTTTGTTCTTAAAATGTTATTGATATCCATCATTTGAAAGGAATCCATACCGTACATGAAAAAGGTATATTTTTGACTTTCAGACAGTCTGGAGAATAATGCATGCAGACGGATATACGGGCATGGTGCAAGATTTTCAAAAGGATCATTAGTAAAAACACCAACACGAATTCTATCAGTTTCAATTGGAGATTCACGCTGAATATAAGGAATTAGTGTCTTTTTATCAGTTATATAATACGAATCCCGGACGATATCTTCAACCTTGGATTTTTCACTTGAAAAATATTGGGAAAAGAGTGGTGTTTCAAGTGTATTGATATAGCTATTATCAAGGTTGTTAATCACATGCCCCTTGAAAAAACCCTTCAAAACATAATCTAAAATCGGATTATCACAATTGTATTCGCTTTTATAAAAGTTTAAATTAAAAACATCAGTGGTGTAACTTTGCTGAACATCAAGGGAATCATTAATTCCATAATACAGGTAATGAAGAACATAATCCAAATTATTGACATCATGAACTTCACAATATTTTGCTTCATCAATGATATGTGAGTCTTTAATGCATTTGTAAGCTTTTTTATAATCAGAAATCTTGGATAAATTTCCCCTGGATTTTAAAGTGATATAAGCATTCGGGTTTTTCTTTACTAAATTGGAAAAATTCATTATTACAACTCAAAGCTAGTTAAATAGACATTGGAAAACCTATAATGATAATATGTTAAAAGAATATATAAAAATTTCTCAGAATTAAAAAGTAACAGATAAACTTTTAAATCATGACAATATCCTCTAACTTTAGTTTTAATCATCTATACAACTGGAATGCAATATCAAATAGAAAAAATTAAATGAATAAAGTAAGTTTAAAAAAAATCCTGAAGCATAATGCAGTAAAAATGATACATAGTAACTATAAATATTCAGCACGATAAAGGTAAAACCATGTCATATAAAGTAACTGTTATTATTCCTTCATACAATAGTGTTGATTTTTTGGATTCAACAATTTCATCTATTAAATCCCAAACAATCGGTTTTGAAAATATAGAATTAATAATTGTAGATGATTATTCAACAGACTCCACACAAGAACTTATTGACCGATATTGCGATGAATATGAAAATATTAAAACCTATGAATCTGGTAAAAAGACAGGAACCCCCGGAAGAGCCAGAAATATAGGAATAAAAAATAGTACATCCGATTATATAATGTTTATCGACCACGACGACAAGTATCTTCCAGACACAGTTGAAAAATTATATAATGCCATTACCTCCAACAGCAGTGATGTTGCTATCGGTAAATTCCAAACATTCGGTGAAAACTATATTGTCAGTGAAGACTGGATTACAGATGATACCGTTTTAAATTCAATTGATGAGAATTTACTGTTTTTTTCCATCAATAACATTTGGAGAATGATTTTTCCAAAGGAATTTTTAATTAAAAACAATATCACTTTTCCGGAAGGTGTTTTCGCTGAGGATTTAACATTTATGGTTGATGCCTTTGTTAATTCAGACAAAATTGTTTTTATAAATGATATTGTGTATAATTTCCGTTTAAGAACAGGCGATAATTCATCAACTAGTTTATCAAAAGGTATGCACTATTTAAACGGTTTGATTGATGGTTATTTAGACACAAATGATGTACTGGAGAAAAATGATTGTTTAAAATATTATGACACTATATTCAATCAGCATTTATCTGTCTGGCTAAGCGATGTTGCCTTAAGTGAAACGATTGAATTTGAAGATAAAAAAAAGTTAATCGACAAATCAATTCCGCTATTTAAAAAATTAAACAATATTGAACCGTTTCCGCAAAACAATGCCATTAAAAGCATTATAACACAGATTGTTAATGATAATTTAGATGAAGCATATATGCAAATGGGAGATTATCAGTTATTCAGAAACAGAATACAGAATCTTGAAGTGGAACTCAATGCAAAAAAACAGCAAATAGCTACATTGCAGACTACAAAAGGCTGGTTTAAATATAAAATTAAAAACATATGGGAAAGATTAAGGTGATTTAATCTTCAATTAATCTTTTAAATATATTGTCCCATTGATTTACACGTGATTTGAGATTATAATTTTCTAAAATATCTTCCCTTGCATTGTTGACAATACCGTTACGCAGGCTTCCGTCTTCAATCAGTAACGACAGCTTGCTTACCCATTCATCCTCATCATTAGCTAGAAATCCAGTTACACCATCCTCTATTGATTCATTGTATACATTAACATCACTTGCAACGACAGGTATTCCCAAAGCTGAAAATTCAATATATTTGAGTTCGCTTTTACATTTGTTGAACTCATTGTTGACTAACGGAATGATTCCAATATCCCAGTCTGAATTTTTACCCAGCCAGTCATAAAACGTTTTCATCGGCATCGGATAATATGGTATTTTTTTAACATTGTACCAGTCTGAGGTTTCGTTAATGGATGCACCGGCAATTTCAAAGATGATTTTAACACCTTTTTTTGAAAAAATATCTTTTAATCTTAAAATCACATTATGAATTAATTCCAAATCATTATCATGAGTTAATGTCCCAAAATAACCAATTTTGATTATTTCATCACCCCTGTAGGCAAATGGCTTCAATTGCAAGGAATTATTTGCATAATAGTTTTTTATGATTTCAACATTATTAATATCCAGCTTATTGAAGCGTTTTTTTAACTCTTCAGTACTGACAACCACCTGATCTGAATTATTAACCAGCTTTTTAATACTGTTGAAATTACCCTGAATATAGTTATATGAAGGATTTGCAGGATTCAAATCAAGAAAATCATCGTCGGTTTCATAAACTATTTTAATATGCTGTTTTTTTGAATTTTTAAGAATCTGATTTGAATACGGATTCACTCTCTGAATGACAACAACATCAAATATTTTGGAGTTTATCATATTTTGCTTGTCCAGAAGAGGCATTATCTCCTGACCGTAAATGAAAAATGTATAATCTCCAGTCTTTGCCAGCTGTGTGAACGGTGTGTGAATTCTGATAAAAGGACATGCATTCATGTTGTCATAGTTATCCTCTAAAAACACACCAACTTTTATTTTACCGTTGTCAAATTCTTTATTTGTCACAATATAGTCTATTAAAACTTTTGAATCTGTTATGTAAGTATTGTTTTCAAGTTCATTTTCAATCCTCTCGGTTGCAAATTTATCCAGTTGGGAATGTAAGTTTTCGGATAAATTAGTAACGAAATTCTGATATTTTCTGTTGAAATTCAGTTTTTCATCAAAGCCCTGTCTGATATAATGCAAAACAGGATCCTGACCTTCAGTATCATTAGCACTGATGTAGTAATATAAATCAAAAATCGGATCTATGTAGTTCAGTTTTGTATCTATTGAATCCTTGTAACCTTCCACCATATAATGGCTTAGCGCATCAGGGCACGGATGTATTTTGGTATACTCGGCATCATTTAAAATACCTAAATTCCTCATAACTGTGTATTCATCTTCTTTTTCCAAAAAATCCTCTTTTTCATTTTTTAAAATATGTAAATGAGGATTGTTTTTTATTTTACGTGCATATGCACCGGCATTTCTTAATGGTTTAGTTAATTTTAATGAATTTGAATTAATAAATGTGTTATATTCGTTTTGAAGAAAACCTACTCTTCCGGCCGTGTCTATTCTGTAACCTGCCATTCCCTTGACATCATTTACAAGCAGATACAATTCCTCCCTTGATAACTCGATAGTATCTCCCAGTTCCATGTTGCTGACGTCAACACCTATTTTGGCTCTTAAATTATCGCTTGTAATTGGAGTGGTCAGGATAATCTTGTGATGATAATTTCCTTCTTCCTTTGCCCAGTATTTATTATCCCAGTAATAACAGGAACTGACAGACGGATGAAAATCATTTTTCCAAGCAACATATGCAAAACTAAGCTGATCCTGGTTGGTATATTTTATATTCTCATCCCACCAATCTTCCATTAACTTAATAACATTAGAATCATTATGTTTTCTGAAAATAGCGCCCATAACACCCAATCCATAATGTTTGGGAAATCCCTGGGATTTGTAGTAATTAACCTGTTCTTCCATAACTGCACGGGGATAGCGGGGAATAATTTTTGAAGCCTTATACTCCTCATAAACACAGTCACGTTCCGTATGGACAACAACAAGCATCGGCGAATCAGCTTTAATATTATTGTAAATATATTCCCTAATACTTCCCTTGATTTTAAATGTACCATCCAGCCAGAAACTGTATTTATAATCTTTTAAATACTTATGTGGAAGTAGTTTATACTGTTTTGCTTTTCTGTTATTATCTAAAATAGATTCCTCCATCTGAACAATTTTCCATAAATCAGATTCTAAATTCGGATTATCTGTAAAGCAGATATAATCACAATTTTCATCAATGAATTCAGGATGTTTTAAAGTATCATAATCTCCCGTGAAAGCAGTGTATATTGCAAGTTTATTATTTTTAATGTCTTCAACTGTTTTTTCTGCAGAATCTGTTGAATGATTAAATAAATCCCTGTTGACGTGCTCTTTTGAAACCTTAAGGAATGTTTCATATATCTCATCATAACCCATGTTATCACAAATATTTATCTTTTATTGAATCTAATAATTTATCCGCATAATTATCCTGCTTTTCTAAACATATATCATATCTTTCATCAGCATTAGGTGAAATTAATACTTTAATAATATTTAATCTTGAAATAATTTTATTAACATCATAATTTTCATCAGCTGATAATAAAATATCACAGTCTTCGCCGATATCAAGATTTTTCGGATTTGGAATTAATTTAACATTGTATCCCTTATTATTTAAATCTTTAGCCAAATTGGATATGAAATCTGTATTTTTGGATATGATAGAAATATCCAATTTTTTATTGGAAATCAAGTTGTTATGGTAAATTTTACCTTTCAGTATTTCCTTGAAGATAAAATCTCCCCACTTATTATAGAAATACATTATATTTTCATAGTTAATTCTGTTTTTTTCATCCTGGTCTTCTAATCGGGTTGCTGATTCATGGTGAAATAACAATGCAAACGGACAGAAAATTGATTTATAACCTTTTTCATAGAGTTTAAATGCAAAATCAATATCTTCATAACCGTAAAAATAGTTTTCATCCAGTCCTTCAAGCTCAAAATAAAGTTCACGGGAAACAAGTAAACAGGCAGCTGTATTTGAAATAACCTCCCGATGATGATTTCTCTCACCTGAAAAGAGCAGCGTGGAAAACATATATTCATGATATGGACCGTAAATATAAGGAGTTCTTTCTTCCCTGAATTTAACTCCTGCATGCTGAATTGTAAATGATTTTCCCTGACTTGCCATATCATCATAATATGGAAATATTAATTTAGCACCGACAGAACCTACATTTTCATTATTCAGCATACATCCAACCATTTCATTCAGCCATCCATAGGTAGGTTCCATATCATTATTCAATAACAGCAGATAATCTCCTTCAGCTATTTTAGCAGCATCATTATTGCCTTTTGAAAAACTGTGATTAACATCATTTTCAATAATTTTTATGTTCAAATCCAGTGATTTTAAATAGCTGACAGACTCGTCAGTGGATGCATTATCAACTACAATAATTTCATAATTTGAATAATTGGTCAGGCTGTCAAAATCTGCGAACAGCCTTTGCAGGTGGTTCAACCCATTCCGGTTCAGGATAATAATTGAAACTAATGGTTCATCGTTAAAATCGTAATTTGACAGAAATGCCCTGTTTGTATCGAGAATTTTTGTTTTTCTCAATGTAAAAGGGTCACTGTCCATTTTAAAACCCTCAACATCATTGTCAATATAATGTATTAATGGATTAAGATTATTTTTTTCAACTTCAGGATATTCCTCCAGATATCTCCTTAAATTAAATGTTGGAGAGGGAAGTTTATGTTCCTTGGCACCGTAAAAGAGGTAATGAAGCAAAGGATCCATTCCTGATTTCTTAACATGAGGATATGCTTTTAAATAATATTTTTTATCAAATAATCCTGATTTCATTATCTTATCATAACTTTCCTGATAAAGTTTGGCTTTTTTAGTATTGAACTTTGATTTAATCAGAAAATCCTTAAAAGTCACCATAATACCACTCGCAAAAAAATAAATTATTAATATCTCCAAAAAAAATATTCACAATCAAAACCTTATTAATTTTCTAAATTTATTATCATTAGAGTTATTTTTCTTTAATTCCTCTTTTAAAGCATTAACCTCATTTTGTAATACTTCTGACAATGTCTTATAATGATTTAATAAAAATTCTGCCTGTAACTTTTCATAGTTTAAGTCAAATATTTCACTGTTTTTCGAAATGCAGATAGATTTATAAAAGGACTGGTCTTCATAATGCCATCCTTCAAAATCGCATACATCATCCAAATTAAAGTATTCGTATTTTTCTTTGATTACTTCAATAAACCTGTCTTTAAATTCTAAATTAAGTCTTAGATATACAAATTTTAAGTTAACAATAATAAACATTAAAAATTCATCTTTAACTTCCTCATAAATTTCTTTTTCTTTTAGAATTTCCCGAACATGAGCTAATACCTTGAAAATATCGAATGATTTCCCATCTCCAGTTGTAGAAATTGAGTTATCCCGGATTCTGTAATTGTATAATATTTTTCTGAGAACAGAGGTCTTTTCTGCACTGAAAAATACTGTGTAGAAGAAATATAAATCCTCATATATCAGTCCTTCGGGGAAAAGGAAATTATCAAGAAATGATTTCTTGTACAACTTATTAAATGGGGCATGAGATATTTTAAACAGTATATCTAAAACATCATTGTAATCAAAATTCAAATCGTCAAAAGAATCAGGTATGATTTCCAGATTAGTAAATGGTCCTTCACTGTATTCTTTGGCAGTTTCATCATAAAACTGGAATTTAAACATTGTAATATCAGAATCAAATACTTTAACATGATTATACAATTCTTCCAGTGCATTTTCCTCAAGCCAGTCATCAGAATCAACAAAAAGAACATATTCCCCCCGAACATGTTTAATTCCAGTATTGCGTGCACCGCTCAGCCCCTTATTTTCCTGAGTTATTATTTTAAATCTGGAATCCCTAACAGAGTAGCCTTCAAGGATTCCTAATGATAAATCTGTGGATCCATCATTTACACAGATAACTTCAAAATCCTCAAAAGTCTGATTAATCAAACTGTCCAAGCACTTTCTTAGGTAATTGGCTACATTATACACCGGCAGAACAACTGAAATTTTCGTGCTCAAGATTTTCACTCACCTATCTGTTCGAATACATTTTTTCATAGTATTTCTGATATTCTCCACTTTTAACCTGATTCATCCAATCCTGATTATCAAGATACCAGTTAATCGTTTCTTTTATACCAGTTTCAAATGTATATTTTGGTTTCCAGCCTAATTCATTAGTAATCTTATCCGAATCTATTGCATATCTTCTGTCATGCCCTAACCTGTCTGCAACAAATTCTATTAAAGATTCATCTTTGCCTAATGCATCAAGTATCAGTTTTACAATCTGGATGTTTTGTCTTTCATTGTGTCCGCCAATATTGTACACTTCACCAAGTTTACCTTCATGCAGAACAAGATCAATAGCCTGACAGTGGTCATATACATGCAGCCAGTCACGTATATTCTTTCCATCGCCGTATATTGGCAGTTTCTTGTCTTCAAGTGCATTGGATATCATTAAAGGTATTAATTTTTCCGGAAATTGATAAGGACCATAATTATTGGAACATCTTGTGATGTTAATAGGTAAATCAAATGTTTCAAAATATGCTCTTGTGATTAAATCTCCTCCTGCTTTTGATGCAGAATATGGGCTGTTAGGCTGTAAAGGAGTGTTTTCAGTAAAATAGCCTGTTTCACCCAGTGTTCCGTAAACTTCATCTGTAGAAATCTGAATGTATTTTTCGACTCCAAATTCCTTGGAGGCGTTTAAAAGCACCTGTGTTCCCAGTACATTTGACTTGATAAAAATCTCAGGGTCTTCAATGCTTCTGTCAACATGACTTTCAGCAGCAAAATTAATAACATAATCGGATTTGGATACTAAATCACTGACAAGTTCTTTGTCACGAATATCTCCTTTAACAAAAGTATAGTTTTCATGATTTTCAATGTCCTTTAAATTTTCAAGGTTTCCGCAGTATGTTAATGCATCCAGATTAATTATTTCATAATCAGAGTATTTATCCAACATGTATTTTACAAAATTACTTCCAATGAATCCTGCTCCGCCTGTTACTAGAATTTTAGACATATTTATTCACCTAATATTTAATTTTTGATTCAGATAATTTAGGCCACTGCTTATCTTTGTCTGAAAAAATCAGCTCATCCAACTCATCGATTGGCCAGTCAATGTTAATGTCGGGATCATTCCATATGATTCCGCTTTCATCCTCACCATGGTAGAATTCTGTGCATTTATATACAAATTCAGCCTCGTCTGACAGCACAACAAATCCGTGGGCAAAACATGGAGGAATATATAACTGTTTTTTATTTTCATCAGATAAAATAGCTCCAAACCATTCACCATAAGTTGGTGAATCTGCTCTTAAGTCAACACCAACATCAAATACTTCACCCTTAATAACACGAACTAATTTACCCTGAGGATACTTTAACTGTAAATGAAGTCCTCTTAAAACACCTTTCGATGATTTTGACTGATTATCCTGAACAAAAGACAAATCATATCCAGCATTTTTAAAATCATCCTCATGATATGTCTCCATGAAATAACCTCTATTATCTCCAAAAACAGTTGGTTCAACAATGAACATATCATCGATTTTTGTTTTTGTAAATTTAAACTGTCCCATCTGAAATCACCTTAGGATAATATATAATTTTAAAACTATATAATATTAAATGTATAATCTCAAAGGGTGGCTGTCAATTTCTTAGTGCAAATATGCTGTTTTACCTCAGATATTTTTATTTTTCGTTAATGAAACTGAATAATCATTGTTTATTCCAAAATTTTTTTCAATGCCGTCAACCTAATTTTTGATTTCATATTTTTTCCTTTTTTTAAATTGGTTTGTAGTTCATGTTGAATTTTCGTTGCTTTTTGGGTTTTCTGGGTGTTGATGGTTTTTTCATGTTTTTGTTTGGGGATTTTATGCAGGAATCTATTAATTTTCTTGTGTATTTTCTTATTATTTCTTTGGTGGG
>CADBPS010000074.1 GCA_902796575.1 uncultured Methanobrevibacter sp.
ATTGTAAAGAGCATGCAAATAATAAGAATGATAGCTATTATTTCTCTTTTAAATTTCAATATCATTATCTCCTTTTTACACTAAATACATTATAGAATCATTAATACATTTGTTTCATATAATATTTAAACTATTTTAAAATATTTCAACAATCTTATAGAAATTATTTAGAAAATAAACAGTAATATTAAATAAAATACAAAAAAAATTGAAAAAAATAGAATATACTCAAAAATTTTGAATATTATTAAAAAATTTTTAAATGAAAAGTATACAATTTACTAAAAATTATTTAAACTCAGTACCTACCTACATTTAAAATCCAATTCGTTTATTATTTTTTGTAGATACTTCTTTTTTAAAACAAACTCTCGCCTATTGGCTAACTTTTCACTGTTGGGTTGAGCAACCTTATCATCCAATCTTGATGCACCCAAATATTTGGTATCGCCTTCACGCAACTTATGGGCATCGCCGTTATCTATTGCCTTTTTGATGTAGTAATAATCAGAAAATAACACGTCAAAATCATTGCTTAGATAATAAAGTTCCAAATCAGTAATGAGTCCTGTTTCATCATGCCATATTATCAAAACTGATTCAAATTTGAACAAATCACTAAAATCTATGAGGTTGAAGTAATCAATGTCTACCAATTTTAACTTTGATGCTGGATATCTCATACCGCAGTTTTTATAAAAATACTCCAGTGGAGCAACAAAAAAAGTGTCCGATTCATTCAAGACCACATCATTTATGTTTTTTCCGATAAGAGCCTCAAATGAATCCATGTTAATCTAGTCTTTATCAAGTGCAGGAATTCCTGTAATTCTGAGTCCGCCGTAGTGGGATTTGTATTTGATATTCATTCCAATAAGTAAAGGAGTGATCTTTTCAATGATTCTTGCCTTTTCAAGCACACCTGTATCGATTGTCCTTACACCAGGAATCTTGTCGATGATTTCAGCAGCAGTTTCTTTTGCTTGCTTGTCATCACCCGCAATAAGACAGTCACAGTCGATTTCTTCAGGAATGTTTGCAAGGTGTGAGTTTGAAATGTTACAGAATGCACATATTACCTTAGCACCGGTTCCTTCAAGAATTGAAGCGGTTCTCTCAGCGGCTGACCCTTCCATGAGGTCAATGAACCTGAATGGCTTACCTCCGATTGCTGTTTCAAGAGGCACTGTTGCATCCATGACTATTTTATCCTTACAGAACTCCTTTATTCCTTCGATTGTTGGCTTTTGAGCGGCCAAAGGAACTGTTATTATCAATACATCCCCTTCTTTTGCGGCATCCTCGTTTGCCATTCCCCTCATGTTGGATAAATCATAGTCTGCTAGGTCCTCCTTTGCTTTTGATACAACATCAAGCGCTTTTTCTTCCTTTCTTGAACCTACAATCACATCAACACCTGCAATAGCCAATCTTTCTGCAATTCCAAGTCCTTGAGGTCCGGTTCCACCAATTACACTAACTATCATTTAATCACCTTCCTTTTTATCGTATAATAATCCGCCTACGAATATCAAATATTCCGGAAGCTTGCCGTTTTCAGCATATTTGATTTCGAAGCCGAAAAGATCTTCAACTGTCTTATCCACATATGCGCCTAGAGATTCAAGTGAGTACCTCATTTTAAAAGGCATCTTGCAGGGCATGTTGAATTCCCTAGTGCATCTCATGCACAGGTTGCATTTTCCCAAAAACAGTCCCAGTGCATCTTCGCTTTCGAGCATGTAGATTTCATTCATGAATTTGACTTTCATGCGTTCGAATCTTTTTAAAATAAATTCCAATTCCCTTTCATCGAAAGTGTGCTCCAGCTCTTCAGCTGAAAAGTCGATCTTAAAAGCAATGATTTTTAGTTTGTTATAGGAATTCCAAACGTCTTCAACGTCAAATTCGAACGGGGGATAGTTCCAATTATATCCCAAGGTCTCCTGCTCTTCTATGCATAGCTTGGAGACTTCCTCAAAATTAACATATCTTTCAAAATAGTCCGAAACGTCCACATCTACTGTGAGCTTTTTAATCTCTGACATGATTAATAATATAAAAAAAGAATATAATAAAATTTTCTAAAAATGAACATCATTTAAAA
>CADBPS010000075.1 GCA_902796575.1 uncultured Methanobrevibacter sp.
ATTACAACCTGCAGACTGGCTTGGATAAATGACGTCGGGCACTGACGGGCGTTTCGTAGAACTTGCCGTTTTCCAGAAATCTTTGAACTTTAACAGGAATTTTATCAGAGGATTTAAATTTATTACCGCATTTTTTACATTTAAATCCTTTATTTTTACCGGCTGATGTCATTCTCTTGCCGCATTTGCAGACCGGATTTTTATATTCAACATCATTCATAGCAATCATCTGAAATTTTTCTATGTTAAATGTGTTCTGCTCACCAATACCGCCGTATAATTTAATAACATCTCCAGGACGCAGATAGGAAACTGTTTTTCTAAAGTTTTTGGTAGGCTCGTAAGCACCGCATTCAATTTCTCCGGAATCATCATAAACTGTGAAAAACATATGCCCCCCATTTATAACATGAGGAGTATCTTTTACAGTAGAAACAATTTCATAACATCCGAACTGTTCCATTTGTGAAATATAATCCGCCTTTTGAATATGCATATCAGTATGCTGGTTGGTTAAAAAAATACAGTAGCCATCAATGTTTTCATCAACTTTAATGATATCCCTAGCTTTTTTAAGAATTGGAGCATTGTTTGATCTGACACCGTACAAAACAGGACATGGAGTTTTAGGTTCAATAGCTATGTAATTTTCAGAATAATCAATGTTTTCAAAGGTATCAGGATATGTTTTTTCATCCATTTCAACAACCGAATCATAGTTTATTTTACGCTTGCTTCCATAATTTTCAGGGTTTCGGTAGGTAAGCAATTCATAGGTATAATCTTCTAAAGGCAGACTTATTGCGGCAATTGAACCTATGATACCTCTGCCTTTTTTGAATTTATGTATTTCACAGCCCGCAGATTTGCCGAATTTTTCAGCCTCATCAATAGTTATAAATGAATAAATCGCCCTATAGGCATACTCTTCCATTTCCTTTGTAATTTCACCGTCATAAAATACGACACCAGGATTTGTATTTTCACAGTCAAACATTGAAAGCTTGGACACTTCATTTAAAACAATTTCTTTAGCAAGTGGTACCTTGTCATCATTATTTATTTTAAATGAAACACCACCATTACCGCGTGTTTTGAAACGGGCAAAAGGATTAAGTCTTATCAGTCTAGGATAACCAATGATGGAAATTCCTTTCTTTTCTAACTGGCGTATAATATGACAGGCCAAAAATGTAGTGCACATTCCTTCGGGGGAGTCTGTATCGTCAATTCCAATATAAAAGTAGCTAATTATAATCACCTTTTAGACATTAAAATTATTTATACTAAAAAGTCATATATAATCTTTTAACGAACAAAGTAAAGGTGCATTGATGTTAACTAGAAGCAGGATGTTACGGGAAATAGAGAAATTACTGATCTCTCAGGGTTATAAAACATCTGACATTTATGAACAGGGTTCTTTTGATATTGTAGCCCGTAAAAATCTACTCATATTACTTTTAAAGACATTTATTAACATAGATAGTGTCAATGATAAAAATGCACATGAAATGAAGCAGCTGGCCAATATTTTTCTTGCATCACCAATAATTATAGGGTCAAAATCAAGAAACGGAATACTTGAAGACGGTGTAATATATGAAAGATATGACATTCCGGCAATAGGCTTTGAAACCTTGAAAAACATGATATTGTACAATGAATACCCCGAAATCCTTGCAGACAGAGGAGGATATTTCGTTAAAATAGACGGAAATGTTATTAAACAGTACAGAGAAGATTACTCACTATCACTTAAGGATCTGGCTGATTTAGCTCATGTTTCAAGAGCAACAATGTACAAGTATGAAAATGGAATAGTGAGAGCCAATGCAGAAACTGCAATGATACTGGAAGAAATATTGAACACAAAAGTAACCCTTGATATCAATCTGCTGAAGTATAATCAGGAAGAGGAAATACACTACACCACAAGCAATAATGAGAGTACTGAAAATCTTACCAAATTGGGATATGGCGTAATATCAACAAGCAAAAGTCCTTTTGATGCTGTGGCAAAAGACGATAATTCCTCATTAATTGCGAATATTGAAAAAAATAGAAGTGAAAAAACTTTAAGAAGAATGGCAGTGCCCCTTAAAGATCTCTCAATGATAACATCTTCAGAACCGGTGTTCATAATAAACAATAACAAAATCAAGGAATCCCTTGGAACAATACCTGTCATTAAATCCTGGGAACTGAAGGAATTTGAACGTTCACAGGAATTATTAAAATTAATAAGAGAAAGAAAGGAAAATCAGTGATAGAAATGGAAGATTTAAGAATACCAGATATGAAAAATTATCCGATAAAATGGGTTTGCAACTTCAAAGGTCAGAAAGCTATTGGAATATGCGGATATTCACAAAAAATAGCCATGTTTGCATCAGATGAACGTGTTTCAAAAATATTGGAAGATATTATGATTGGAACACATGAAGAGCTGGAAGGATACGGCTGTGAAGAAAAGGACAGATGCTGTAATTTTGACTGCGAATACTGTGAAATTACCCCAAGACAATACCTGCAGATTACAGGAAAAAAACCATCAAACAAAAATTTAAGAGAGTTAAAAGAAGGACTGGAAAGTTTAAATGCCGAACTAGAATATTTAAATATTATTCCTTTTGAAAAGTATGAAATAGTGAATTATAAGGATTAAATATTTTTTAAGATATCAATATCCTTTTTCACTTCATCACTGCTTGCAGCACCAAATGTCACCATATCCACAAAATCAAGATTCTTTAAAAAATTAAAACCTTCATCAGGAGTCTGGATACCTGCGGCAAAAACACGGCATGCTATGATTTTTTTATTGAGCTCAGAGATTTTTTTACCAAAAAGTGTTCTTTGAGCCTTTAAAAATGATGGAGTGTCCATCATATAAGCAAAACTGTTTAAAGGAATCATATAAAAATCAAATAAATCAGTATTAATGCCATCTAATAATAAATCAGTAGTCCTATAGGGAAAAGCTGTTATAATACCGGATAAAGAATTATTGTTAATCTCTTCCAGAATTTTTGAGGTGAAATTCCAGTTATATCCGTCAACGATAAATTCATCAACAAGCATTAATGGACAATCATATTGGCTGAACAGTTCAACATCTTCTTGCCAGTCAACTTCACGGGCAAATTCATAATTGGGATTCAGGTAATCAACATCAGATTTGCCTACAGTTCCAATAACCTTCATATCACATCCATTATCGCAGGCCAAATCAAAAGCCTTTATGAGAACATCATCGTTAACCAGATTAATTGCATTGATTCCGTTATCATTTGCAGTTAAAATAATCTCAGCTATTCTATCCGGCTGAGAATATAAATCCAAGTGATACAGCCGGGCCCTGTGACCATAATATGGCTCTGCGATAAATGGACCGTAACCCAATATCGCCTCGGGAATACTTCTGTTTTTAAAATTTAAGTTTCCTTGAAAAATAAAATCACCACCAATTTACATTCATGATAAAAAAACAATTTAATTCCCTAAAAATAACTGAAATTAACCAAACCAGAATATATCTAGCCCCAATTATAATAATTCATTACTATCTATGGGCAAATTGTAAAATCTCATTGGAAAAAACATTATAAATCAATTTAAGGAAAATGTAATTTATGCTTTGTTACCATGACAAATAATATGTTTTTAAATAGAAAGAAATATATATAATTAACCATTAGATTATAGAAATTAAATATGGTGAAAATGATGAAAGTACTTGTTGCAGATGCAATAAATGAAAAAGGAATTGAAAATTTAGAGAAAGTTGCTGAGGTTCTGGTTGATACAAGCATAACTCCTGAGCAATTAGTCGATACAATTCACGAATACAATGGAATTATCGTAAGAAGTCGAACGAAAGTAACAAAAGAAGTTATTGACAATGCAGATAATTTGAAAATAATTGCAAGAGCCGGTGTTGGAGTAGACAACATTGATTTGAATGCAGCTACCGAAAAGGGAATAATGGTTGTTAATTCGCCTGAATCAACATCAATCACAGTAGCAGAACATACAATGGGATTGCTTCTGTCAATGGCTCGTAAATTAACAATAGCTGACAAATCAGTTAAAGATGGAAAATGGGAAAAGAAAAAATTCATGGGTGTTGAACTTAGAAACAAAACCCTTGGTGTAATTGGAATGGGAAGAATCGGTTCACAGGTAGTTAACAGATGTAAGGCATTTGAAATGGATGCGCTTGCATATGATCCGTACTTGCCTGAAGAGGTAGCAACACAAATGGGTGTTGAACTGACCGATTTGGAAACTGTTCTTGAAAATGCAGATTTCATCACAATACATGTTCCGTTAACTCCTGAAACAAAGCACCTGATTTCAACCAAAGAGTTTGAAATGATGAAAGACACAGCATTCATCACTAATTGTGCACGTGGAGGAATTATTGATGAAGATGCATTGTATGAAGCATTGAAAAATGATAAAATTGGTGGAGCAGCTCTTGATGTATATGAAGATGAGCCTCCTGCTGAAGATTCAAAATTGTTTGAACTGGACAATATTATACTAACTCCTCATATTGCTGCTTCAACAAAAGAAGCCCAAAGGGATGCAGCTATTATTGTAGCAGATGAAATAATTAAATTGATTGAAGGCGGAACACCAAATAATGTATTGAATATGCCTAGAATTGATAATATCACTTATCAGGAAGTATCACCTTACTTTGAGTTATGTGAAAAACTGGGCAGTTTTATCTCACAGGCTGTTAACGGTAAAGTAAAAGATCTGGAAATTATTTACAGCGGTGAGATTGCAAAAATCGACAATCTGGACATATTAACAAGGACTGTAATACAGGGTGCTGTCAATCCGTTTTTAAGTTCACCTGTGAATGCCGTTAATGCAACAATAGTAGCTAAAGAACGTGGAATTAACATAACTGAAGGCAGAAAAACAAATGCCAAAGGCTATGAATCACTGATTAGAGTTAAAGCAAAAAGTGAAAGTGATGAGTTTTCCGCTGAAGGAACAACATTGCACGAAGCAAGGATTTTAAAAGTCAATGATTATTGGGTAGATGTTATTCCGAAAGGTCATATGTTCATTGCAAAATATGAAGATATTCCTGGAAGCATAGGAGCAATCGGCACAAAATTAGGAGAATATGGGGTTAACATAGGCATAATGCAGGTTGGAAGAGACAAAAAAGGTGGAAGAGCAATTATGGTTCTAACACTAGATAAAGAAATTCCAAACAGTGTTATTAAAGAAATACAAGCTTTAGACAATGTTTATGAAGCTATTGGATTAGAATTATAACAGAGAATTTCACCATATTTTTTCCCTATTTAAAAACACCGAGCCGTCACCATCCAAAACACAAAAAAAGAGTTATTTTTTTCGGGATTCATCATCGTAAATAATGAATGATCTGACTGAATTATTTGAAATGATTCTGACGGTATTGCTTTTCAAATGTTTTCTTTCATACTCGGAGTAATCATCATTAGGTGTATCTTCAAAATCATCATCTTCATCAAAAAATCCTGCCTTTATGACTTCACCTTCTTTTAAAACATCAGATTCATCGAAAAAATCATCAATATCATCATCAAACAGATTGCTGTAATCACCGATGGTGTAATCACATGGAACACCATACTTATCATATGCCCTGAACGTTTCAAGACTGTAAGGCAGACAGACAATCATATGGAAAACACCATTCTTTGAAAAAGTTGATAAATCGGCACCTGAAGGCTGTGCACTAGGTCCGGGATGTGAATGGACAGAACCCCAGTACTTTAAAGTTGGGGGCAGCATTTCAGTATGTACAACTGCACCGGTAGCACCGGTTTCACCAGGAATAAAAATAAGACTGGTCAGATATAATTTTTTATCCAGAATTTCACCGTCGAAGAATGCTAAAAACTCATTGGGATAAGCCTGCTTGGAATAGTATATAACAGCATCCAACACTTCCCTGTCAACACAGACCTCATTAAACTCTTCATCATCATTGCTGAATATTTTTGACATAAACCCCATAATCATAACCCCTTACATTAAACTGTTAAAAAATTCATTGGAAAAAATTGGAAGCTCACAGTCAACATGAATATAACTGCGATATGAAACCTGCTCCTTTAATTCCTTTTTGTTAAAACCTATTACTTTTCTATTTTTCCTGTAAACACCAATTCCCCGTTTTTTCCAGACTTCAACATCATTCAAATTAATATTATTCCGGAAAAGCAATTCATGAATTTCAGACTGATTCAATCCTTTAATTTTTTCATTAGCTATTTTATTTGAATACTTTGATTTTAAAAAACTTATTCCATAGGCATTTATACAATTTCTCCATGCCTCATCCTGCCTCCATTTGAAATAATCATAAATATCTTCTTTTGTTATTGGAATTATTCTGGAATCAAAAGCCACCGGCTTTGCAAATCCTTTATCATAATACATTGTAAATGACGATGAAGCAAAAGCGGAAATTATAGAGTTCATTTTTTCAATACGACCGTTGAATGGAATTTCATTCATCAGAATATTGATTTCATCTGAAAACGTATAAACGAATGCCGGTGCAAACTCCCTGAACAATTCCTTTGAGACTTCAACCATGACCTGATAAAATTCTTTATCATAGGGTTTTTCAAGATTCATGTTATCTGCAAATGCATGGAAATTTCTTCCGTCAAGCCGCATTACAACTTTAGAATTAACCGGAACCTTCAGATTGGAATAAACTTCAAAATCTTTCATTTACAAACCAACAGTTATTGTTTCATTGAAACTTTTAAGAAGTTTGATTGCTGAAATTGCAGCAAGCATACTTGTTTTTGGATTGGCAACACATGGATGATTCATTGTTATCGTTTTGAATTCTCCGAAATCTCCTTTTGCAGTTATTTCATGAACGTTTCTGTCGACATTGGGATCAACGATTATTTTAACATTAATATCTCTGTCGCATGCAAGGCTGATAGTGGCTGCAACATTAATGTTTAAAGGAAATTCCTTAACTGCATCAGATGCCTTGCCATCAAATAATACTTCTTTTTTATCTATATCTTTTCCAAGAGATTTTGGAGATTTACGGGTGATGAGAGTTATTTCCTTAAGGCCGTAATCAGCAACTGCTTTAATACCATCCAAACCCACAATAGCTCCTGAAGGCAAGTGAATATGAGCATTATTATCTTTAGCTATTTTAAACGCTTTGTTATAAAATTCTTTATCCATGAAAGCACCAATACTCATTACAATCATGTCAATTCCGCGTTCAAGAATTTTAGGAGCTAATAATTTAACTGAATCCGGTGAAGCACATTCTAAAATCAAATCTACGTCATTCAGCATATCTTCAAAGTCTATAACAGCAACACCCTTTGCAAATGAAGCTAAATTTTCGGCCTTTTCAATATCCTTGTCAAAGAAATACTTGATGAATATATCATCATTTTCAGGAACAATCCTGCTGACAATAATATTGGCAATGGCACCGCAGCCTATAATACCTACTCTCATAAAAATCACTGTAAAAAAAGGAAGTAAAAAAAGAGAAAGAATCAAAGTTATAATTTTTCAGGCTCAAAAGTAGTGTTGTTTTCAAACTGTGACTGAACTCTTTCGGAAGGAACCTGTTTTGGAACTGGTTTTGGAGAAACTGTATCAGTTATGTTTGATTCAGGATTAACTTTTTTAATATCTTTAGGATTGATTAGCATGATGTCGCCAATAGCCTGTACTTTATCAAAATCAACAGTTAATAAATCATTTTGAAAAGATCTTGCATTTACATCTTCATCAACACCACCCTGAAAAGTTTCCCTAATAGTATCCATGAATCCAACAGATTTTCTTTCAGGTTCTATAGCTCTGACCTGTAATTTTGAAATAGTACCTAACCTTATATTTAAAACAACATCTTCCACACGACCTACATAATAGCCTGTATTAGTGTATATACTTAAATTGCGTAAATTTGAGACCTCTACCATGATAACACCACGAATAATTTCTAAAATTAAATTAATATAATATGTATAAGTTATATCAGTTATTTATATAAATAGTTTATGATTGAATGCTTTAAATTAGGAAAAAATAAAATATATTAAGTATAGCACATAAAGTTATACTCAGTTAAAGTAAGGAGATTAAACATTGTGGGATACAAGCAAAGATTATAGAATTTTAGTCGCAAACAAGTCAAGAGAAAATTATTTAAATATTATTCCAACAGCCTCATTCAGGGGAAACTGGAATAAAAAATTAGCTATTGAAACTGGAAAACTGATGAACAGTGATTTCCAATCATTATTATACTCGTATCTTGAAGGAGATGATTTAGTAAACTCTCCAGATGTCAGTAGTTTAGCTGAAAAAGCAAACAAAATAATAGAATGCTTGGGCGGTGAAAACTGGAACAAAAACTTTTTAAAAGCCGCACCAAAAGATGAAAAAGAAAAAACATCACAGAACATCGCAAAAGTCAAATTCTTCATCGATACTATACTTGGACTTAAAGACAGGTTGGCACTGGGTCCGATTAATGATCCAATAATAAGTATTGACATTAAAGTCGGCGAAATAATGAGTGTTTCCAAACATCCGAAAGCAGACTCACTAATGATTTGTAATGTAAATCTCGGTAAACGTGCAATCACAGTTGTTACAAATGATTTGAATGTGAAAACAGGAAATCATGTCGGAGTGTCACTGCTGCCGCCGCAAAGTTTTATGGATACCGTAAGTGAAGGAATGTTTTTAGGAATGAATGGCAGCATATTAAAGGAAGTTGACGGCGAAATTGGTGAAATGCCAAAAGGCATTCCAATGGAATCACTTAATGAAACACGTAATTTAGTTGAAGCTTATTTAAAATAAGATTCACCTTAAATTCAATCCTATTAATTTTGTTTTTGTCATTTCATCAACTGCATATTTGATTCCTTCTTTTCCGCAGCCGCTGTTTTTGAATCCTCCGAAAGGCATGTTGTCTGTACGGAATGTTGACTGTTTATTGACAAACACACTTCCGGCCTCAATTTCATTTACACATTTTAGGGCATGATAATAATTTTTTGTAAATACTCCTGCCTGAAGACCATATTCTGTCATATTAGCTATTTTAATAGCTTCTTCAACAGTTTTAACTTTTATTAACGGAGCTACTGGACCGAATGTTTCATTTACCACCAAATCCATATCTGCAGTTACCTTGTCAATTACAGTAGCCTCATAAAATGCACCGTCACGTTTTCCTCCGGTCAATATTTCAGCTCCTGCTTTAACTGCATTATTAACAGTTTCTTCAACCTGAATAGCTGCTTTTTGACTGATTAATGTTCCAAGTTCAGTATTCTTATCTAAAGGATTGCCTTTTTTTATTTTTCTTGTTTCGCTAACCAGTTTTGTTTTAAATTCATCATAAATTCCTTCCTGAACAATAATCCTTTTAACACCCATACAGACCTGACCTGCATTTAAATATGCTCCATTAATAACTCCTTTTACCGCTGAATCAACATCGGCATCGTCCAAAACAATTAATGGATCATTACCTCCAAGTTCCAGCGTTATTTTTTTCATTCCTGCCCTTTGAGCTATAAGCAAACCGGTTGTTACGCTTCCGGTAAATGATATTTTGTCAACATTATTGGATGCAACAAGAGCATCGCCTATTTCAGAACCGTAACCGGTTATTGTATTAACAACACCATCTGGAAACTCCTCATTTAAAAGTTCTGCAAATTTCATTACCGTCAGTGGAGCATCACTTGGCGGTTTAATAATAACCGTATTTTTACATGCAATTGCAGGAGCAATTTTATGAATCGTCAGGTTTAAAGGATAATTGAATGGAGTTATTGCAACAACAACACCTAAAGGCACTTTTTGTGTGAAGGCCAAAAACCCCTTGCCATTCAGACCTGCATCAAGAGGCACTGATTCACCGTAAATTCTTTTTGCTTCTTCAGCTGCAAGTTTTAATGTTTCAACAGACCTGTCCAATTCAACATAAGCTTCATTGATTGGTTTTCCAACTTCACGAGATAACAATTCAGCAAAATCATCTTTATTTTCTTTTAATTTATCACAGACTGCAAATAGTTTATTTGAAATTTTAAAAGCAGACATTTCCTGAAGAGAACTCTTGGCATTATTGGCAGCATCAATTACATCATCAACTTTGTTTAAATGAGCAACAGGTACAGTATCAATCACTTCATTTGTATATGGATTAATAACCTCACTGACATCCATATCACTTACATATTTACCGTTAATCAACATATCCATAACTAATCACCGTTATCACTAATATTTATATTTCAAAATTATAATATATTATACTATGCAGACAAACAGATTCGAAACATTTTTTGATGCAGTTATTGCAATTATAATAACCATACTTGTTTTAAAGATTTCACAGCCTGTGGAACCTACATTAGCTGCAATATGGAACCTTAAAGCATCATATGTTGCATATCTGATAAGTTTTCTGACACTATTCAATTCATGGTATGTCAATCACCACCTGTTTCAGGTTGTTGATGAGCTTGACAATAGAGTGGTGTGGATTTACGGAATACTTCTGTTTGTACTGTCACTGACTCCCTATTTCACGATGTGGGTTGCACAGAATATTGAATCCGTTCCCGCAGAGACAATGTACGGATTATTATTCATAACAATAAATATTATTCATATAATAGCCGTTAAAATACTGTATCGAAGCAATCCATATAATGAAAAATTAAAGCAGGACAACCGTTTCCTGATGCGGGAAATGGAACCTTTAATCATAATATTTATCGGATTTATATTAACATACACCATATTCACTCCGGGAATATATTTCTGCTGTTTGATTGCAATTGTATGGTGGATAGCCATTGGATGGAGGTATACTCATGAAGACTGAAAGGTTTGAAGCTCTGATAGATGCTATTCTGGCAATCATAATAACGGTAATAGTTCTTGAGATACCAATGGCATCAAACGGAACGTGGACCGCACTGTGGCAAATACATCTGGACTTCGAAATATATGCATTAAGTTTTCTTGTAGTATTCAACTTCTGGAATTACAACAACAATTTATTCAGCATAATCAACAGGATAAACAATAAGGCAATATGGCTGATGGGATTAGCACTCTTTCTGATGTCACTGCTTCCATATCTGACAATATTCGTTGCTGAAAACTTCAGCTCATTTACCGCACATGCATGTTACGGATTGGACTTTCTGGCAACTGCAATTCTATCCGTATTAATAGGAGAAGCTATTAAAGAGCATGATAAAATGAATATTGCCCTGCAAATAGCACTTGAATCCCACAAACCACTATACTGTACAATCATCATAATGATAATCGGTTTTATAATTGGATACTTTGTTTATCCTCCTGCAGTAACAATATTCTGTCTGATTTCAATACCTGCACTGTGGATTACAACAAAACACACTCTAACTAAATAATCTGGAAATGTTTTGCAGTTTATAATTAAATTCTCTGACTTCACCGGATTCGATTTCACCGCTTAAATCAGCAATATAATTTCGATACATGTAAACGGCAAGTAAAACCACCACCATAATACCGCCGAATAAGAGAATAAATTCCGCTGCAGCCTGACCATCATTATCCATAAAATCACCTCCTCTAAATTTTAAAAACCACCCATAAATAAACCGCTGCCAAAAGTGGAAATCAGATAAAAAATCCCATAGGAAACAACAACCAGCGGGACAGAAAACTTAATTCCCTTTTTGTAATTACCGTACATAATAACAGCAATGATAATGCCCACTAAAAACGAATGCATAATCAGATAAATCTGACCTGCAAGTGGGGCAACAGCTATTAATTCTGAATTATGGGAAAATTCCTGAATAAAGTTTCCATAAACACTGACCATACCCAGAGCAAATGGAGAAGCAATAACCGCAGAAATTATTAAAAACATAACGGCCATCATAACAGAAGATTTACGTTCCTGTTTAATAGCCAATAATTCCCTTAAATCATTGGAAATATTCATAATAACACCCGCCATACTTGATCCGCTTTTACGTCCGTCAAGAATAATAATGAAAATCCTTTCAAGCTCACGGGAATTTAATCTTTTGCTCATGCTGATCCATGCATCATCAAAGTTTCTGCCCATTCTTATTTCCAGAATTGTCCTTCGCATTTCATCATACAAGGGTCCCTGACCATATTTGGACATGTCCTCCATGGCATTCTCGAAACTGAGTCCTACTTTCAGCATGCTAGACAACTGCCTTAAAAAATCAGGTGCTGACTGTTCGATTTTTGTGGCATTTTGCTCCTGCTTTACAGATACATATGTAAAAATTCCGGGAAAAACTAAAAATGGGGTAAACAAAAGAGATAATGGTAAATTTAGAAGCAGTAAAAAAATTATCAGAATAATTTCACTGACAAATATGAAAATTACCGTCCAAGCTAAAAATTCAGATGCTCCGGTAAAAATTGATCCGCTTAGTAAAAATTCCTCAAAAGACAATAAATATTTTTCAGGAATTTTATTTTCCAATATATTTGATATTACAATTATACTTTTAAATTTCATAGAGTTAATATTAGTTTTATAATATATAAAACCCCACTTATGAGTTAAATTAAAATTATCAAGTTTTTAGAATATTTCCCTTAAAGTAAATATTGTCTTATGTTAACAAGCAACACCATTTAATTTATTGTATTTAAACTTACAGTTTTATGAATTATAATCAATTTCCTGAAAAACTGCCCCCATATTAAGTCTATAGTAACCGACATTGAAAATTATAAAAATTTTTCCCCCCAATTTTTCCAATAACTTGATTTATCCACTACTTTTTTAAACTCTGTTAGAAATAAATATATTAACATAGGCATACTTGTAATGTATTTTCTAGAAATTATTGCTTTTATTGTTCTCCATACTTGTTCTATTGGATTATATTTTGGAG
>CADBPS010000076.1 GCA_902796575.1 uncultured Methanobrevibacter sp.
CAGCATGATGATTTTTATGTTCTTTTTTTAGGTGGAGATACAAGAGCTTCAGATATTCCTGAAATAATTAAAGAAGTGGAAAAAATAGATAAAACAATATTAGTCATTCCATTTAGGTTTGAAACATCTACTATAACTCCCCACATCACTAAAAACAATATTTTTGTTATTGAAGGTTATGTAGATTTAATTAGTTTGATGAATGCTTCACAGGGAGTAATTTATTGTGCAGGAATGGGATTAACAATTGAAGTTGGTGCTTTAGAAGTTCCCGCTGTGAAAATTTTGGGTTTCCATACCCAGCATGCAAGTAATGATTTGGCTCAAAATTTAGGAATAAATGTTGCTTCTGCGCAGGATATAAACTATGCTGTTTCTAAGATGAAAAAACCTCAAGGTAAACGTTTAATTAAAGATGGATGTAAAGCAAGCCTTAAAGTAGCTGAATTAACTACAAGTACAGACTTATTTGAACAGAATTGTGGTGGTCTAAGTAGTTTAAGGAAAATTTGGAACCAGAGAAAACAGTATCGATAAGATATTCATAATTAACCTTTTTTAGTTTTAACTTATTTAAAACAAGTTACAATCACTAACACTATTTTTTTGAAGCAAAAATTTTCTTTTGAAGTATTCAAGATATTTATTAGTGGTGATGGGAGATGCCAGGACTTGCACCAGCAGGACTTTCTGGATTATTCTGTTTTATTTTTACCTAGGGATTATTTTTTTTATCAGGAATGTTTTACTCGTTAAACTACATACTCCAAAAAAATATGAAAATAAAAATTAGGTTATGGCCACCACCTTACCCTCAATATCATAGACTTTCCCAATAGCCCTAGGCCAAGCCTCTCCAACAATCTTATAAATCTCAATATATCTCTTAGAATTATCAGGGATAATCAGACAAAGACAATTTTCCCCTTTAAATTCAAAATAATCAAAGTGTTTAAATGTAGTCATATCTTCATAAGTATGAAATAAATCATTTTTTTGTTCAACTGAATTAAATTTCCCTTCGACATCATGTTTAAAATATTTTCAGGTAATTCTAGTTTTAAGTCGAATTGTTTTAATAAATCTGCTACGGTTTGCATAATGCCCCCTCATTTCTTAATAAATACTGGTAATTTAATCTGATCCATTAATTCTTTAGCTAATTTATCCTGCCAATTCTCATAAGATACACTCCCATCATCCAACATTGCCTGATGTCTAATATCTGGCCCATGAGCCATATTCATTTCCCTGCAAACTCTTTCACTCATACCATAAAACTCCATATTCATTTTACTGTATACATAACCTAATATTTCAGGTATCATTCCATCATAATTAAGTAATGCTTGTGTTAATGGACTGTCCATGGAGGTTTGAGTTCTTATATAATCAACATTCAAATCATACTTCATACCATCTCTCCATTTAATATATCATATTCAAAATTCTAACTGCTTGATGTTTTAATCCATTATCAGTAAACTGAGTATTTGGACTTTTAGAATCATCGTAATAACGACATGCATGAGAGTATTCTCCTTCAATTGTTCTCATTTTCTTTTCATTTTGTAAAAAAAGTTTTCTGTCTTTAAGTTCTGAAGAAGACTTAGCTTCTGCTAAAAATAGTTCACCAACTCTTTTTTCAAACTCTTTATATGTCATTGGATATTTTTTCACCATATCACTTCAACTCCAAATCTTTTTTTACACCCATATCACGAATATCATAAGCATCCCCTAAGAATCATGTTTGAAGCGAATCTTTTCTTTTGAAATATTCAAAACTTTATATGAGAACAAAAATTAATTAAATGAATTTTTGGCATCCTTTGATTGTGCCTGAAATGCCAATGCAGGTAATGGAAATCCTTTTGCGGTTAACATTATGAATCAAAGCCAAACTGGATCGGACTTCATCTTCAAAATCTCTTTGACATCTTAAAATAGCTTTATATTCATTTAAAAAAGAAATTTCATCAGATTTTATTAATTTGATTGTCCATAAATTGAAATTGGAAGTATTGTTCTCTCCCTGAAAACGGATGCATCCGTCCCATACAATGGATGTGAAATCATTTTTGGATAACTCAATTTCTGATTTAATATCTAAAACAAGGTAATGATTATGTTTTCTTTGTGATTTTGGAAGAATTTTAAGTTTCATCTAATCAACAACCCTAACGCCTTTTAAAATTAAGTTTTTTCTGTTTTTATTAAAATTTAAAATATTTTCAGAAGTTTTAAATGATTTATCAACTTCACTCTCCGACAATCCGGACTGGGTAAAAAAAGCTTTGAAATCACTGACAGTTTTAATATCATAAACTGATTTGGCTCCTGAAGATAAAATCAACGGAAATTCATACTTGCGGTATAACTGATAAGTATCCCTAAAGTTAGAGAGGATTTTAGATCTGTGGGATAAGTAAGAATGTAAAACATCACAAAAGACAAGTTCAACAGCCACATTGTTGTCTCTAGCTTCACGGGCAAGAATATGATTTAAACCGGAATCGTGACGCTTAAAGTAAGGCCTGGACAATACATCAATTTGTATGTTTTCCACACAGTCCCTGTTGATTTTCAAATTGCCCCCGGTTAGCGAAATACATGATGCATCATCTCTGTATCTACGGGTAATTTTTCTGATTTCATGAGGATTATTTGATTTAATGTTAAGGGTATAATCAATGGCAATATAATCTTTTAAATCATTTTTCAAACCATCAAAAAAAATCATTGCATCATCAAACTCATTCTGGTTGTAACTAAAATTAATGTGTTTCCAGCCATATTTTGAAGCTTCGAAAGCCAGTCTGAAATTGCTGTCATAACTGCTTCCCCTAATATTTAAATCAAACATACTAAAAGATTGATAATTCATATATTATTAACTTTACTAAAAAAAATAAGGAATTGGTGAAAAAAACACCAAATTACTGATATCTATAAATTTCAACCTGCCAACTTACAGTTTCATAATAATCAATAGTAAAAGTCTCCGATGAAGATGAAGTGTAACTTAAAGAGTCAGATCTTGTTTCAACATCACTTGTAGGGCCCCAATCAACACCTGCAGATTGTCCATTGGATCCGGTCACATACAAATGATTATCAGCATAGTTTTTAATCGGATATGCAGATACTTTAATCATTATCTGACCTGACGGAATACTTACTGACTGACTGCCCGATCCGGAACCTGAATATGTTCCAATCAACTCCCAGTCCTTAGGTTCACTGGATTGAGTACTTTGCTGGGAAGGTGACTCCTGCTGAACACTAGAGCTAGGACTTTGACTCTGCTGGGTTGAAGCAGGCTGTGATGCAACGGAGCTTGCACTGTGATTATTAGCCATAGCAAAATAACCTATTATTAAAACTAAAGCGACAATAATCACAACTAATGCAACGATAACAATTTTGGAATTATTATTATTCTCAGGTTTTACTTCCAAAGACTGGCCGCAATGACTACAAAATTTAGCATTAGTTTTATTTTCAAAATTACAATTTTTACATTTCATTTGAAATACCTTTTTGAAAATTACTTCAAACAATATTATATATGTCGGCATAATTTATATAACTTTAATTGCATAACAGGAATGTTTGCATTATTGCAAACTAAATTATATTAAAGATACCTATAATTAAACTGATAAGGTAATGGATATTAAGCAATTTAATCAGTATTGTTGTTAAATATATTTAATGTAATATAAATGGTATTAAATCAATGTATAAGCTATTTTATTATTGTGTTTAATTAAAAATATGAACATTAATTCAAAAAAATAAACTAAATATGAACAATCTACATAAAATAATGATAAAAAACTGTTGTGACATTAATAATTTTAAAAAATAAACACGATAAATAAATAATTTAATAATATTGATGTATCTGAGAATAAAATTTATAAAAATAAACAGCTATTAAACTCAAATCAAATATTAAAATAATGTCCAGTCATAATAATACTGAGTCATAATTAAGAAAATTAAAAACAGAAGAAAATGAAAATAATATTTTTCATTACAGAGTAAGAAATCAAATTTATATTTTTACTCTTTTACAAAGGATTCAAGACTATTTCAAACTTATACTGGAAATTTAAGTTAATCAAAAGACAATAAAAAATATAATATTTAAACTAGAAGTTTAGAGATCGAATTTAAGATTATAACCACCAAACTAAATTAAAATAATGAATATATCAATTTTAAAGAAATTAACCAATAAAAACCTGTAAAAATCGAGTATTTTTTTAAAATCAAAGCATATTTAAAATAGAATTAACCAGACGAAACCAGAAAAATATAAATTTTCAAATCAATAATAAAAATATAATTAATAATAAAAAAATAAAATATAACACCAATATACACTATTTACATCATTTTTACTTTCCAATACTAAAATTAACAAAAAATAAATGAATTTTATATTTTAAAAAAATAATCAATTATACTGCATTAAAAAATAGCTATGAAAAGGGATAATATAAAAATTTCGGTTATGAATAATCCCAATTACAATTCCGGAAGGGACAAAAAAGAATAATTAAAATACAAATATATTTGACTTAAAATTAAAAATCGTGGAAAAATGAAAAGTATTTTAATTAAAAATCCATAAGTTTTTGGTAAATTCAAATAAACTAATACTTAAATCTTTTTATAGTAGAAACTATATAATAACTATTATGAGTAAAGAAGGCGATGAACTTTTAAAGTTAACATCTTATGTTCAAATTTCAAAATATAGAGAGAAAACGTTAAAGTCTATTGGTGATGATGTAAAAATACCAACCAATATTGCAAAAGATAGTGGTATCAGAACAAACCACATTTCAAAAGTTTTAAGTGAACTTAAAAATAAGGAAATTGTGGAATGTATTAATGAAGAAGCACGTAAAGGCAGGTTATACAGGTTAACTGATACTGGGAAAGAAGTACTTGACACTATAAAAGATAAAGAAGAATGAATTAATTTTCAAACTTTAATTTCACGTACTCTAACTCTTCCCTCACCTCTTCATTGTTCAGGAATATATTAAAAAATGAAGCAAAAACACCAATGAGGTACTTGATTTTTTCGTCAACCTCCAAGCAGCCATTGAAATCCTGATAAATCAGTTCGCTTTTAGCAACACCATCAATTTTAAATTGCAGTCTGATTGACTCTCTTAAGCTTTCATCAATATACCTTTCCAGATAGTCGATAATATCACCGGCAAAAGAATTACCCAACAGCATATAATCTTCAATCTCTTCAGAGCCAAGATCCAGTTTATTAACACAACTGTTAAAAGAATCAAAACTCTGATATTGATGAGGAATAAATCTGTTTTGAACAGTATGAGCACAATACTCATTTATAATTTCCATCTCAGGCAATGTTAAAACATATTCGACAAAACTTTTCAAAACCGGAGAAGGTATAATATCAAAAACATAGGCCAATATATTAACAACAATATCAAACAGTAAAAAATGAGCCAGTTCATGAATAATTGTTGATATCTGAATGGAATCGTCCAGACGGTCATCATAAAAAATAATATTAACTCCATATTCACCTAAAGAAACACCACTTGATTTAGTAACAACCCGCGTGAATGAATTTGCTATTTGTAAAATCTTATTTTTAAGAGGTAAACCTCCTAAATTCACATAATCTAATTTTTTAAAGATTTTATCTAAAATTAAAGAATAATCATCACCTGAAAAGTCGGAACCTACAATTAAAGACAAATTATGCTCAATGAAAAAGGCATTAAAATTATTAATTTCAATAGGATTGATTTTTCTGTTACATTTAATACAAAAAACACCATCACAGGGATTAAAAGAGTTACAATGAGGACAAAGAACTTCAATGGTAAAATCAGACCCGCAATGTGTGCAAAAATTGTTCTCATCTAAATTCAAAGTTCCACAGATATTACAATACTTCATCAAAACCACTACCTAAATCTACTTATTAGAGAATTGATTGCTGAAGACAATTGTTTTTTGTGTTTAATTGATTTTTTAATATTTTTACCACAACTTGGACAGAATTCAGAATTAAAATCAACGATTTTACCACAATCACAAACAATCCTCGTTTTAATATATCTTTCAGGATTCAATGGCCGGTTACACGATGAACAGTGCCCTGCATTAATAGGACTTCTATTTCCACAGACACATATTAATTCAAATTTTTCTTTATTTAAATTAGCACCACAGCCTACACAATACTGAGAAGTTACATCATTTAATGCGGAACAGGCACACAAAATCTTAATATCCTTCTGTTTACCATAGTCACTTAAAGGAAGCCCACAATTTTTACAAAACTGGCTGTAATAATCATTTTCATCCCCGCAAAAGCAAAAGATAGATTTGTCAAATTCAAAATTAAAGTTACTGAAATTATCATTCTGATTTTGATTATTATCCAGCTTGCATCCGCACATATCACAGAATTCACTGTTTGAAGAATTAATAGCTCCACACTCACATATTATAGAACCATCTGTTGAAATGTCATCAAAATTCAGCCTTGGCTTATCATAGCTTCCGATGAAACTTATAATAGAATTTTTAAATCTTTTAACACCACAGTAATAACAGTATTCATTTTCAGTTTCATTTAAATATCCGCAGGAGCAGGTTTCATAGTTACAATCAGAATGACTGTCAATGTAGGGAGAAAAATCAATTTTCAAATCGAAAAACCCAATACTGGAAATTGGAGGATTAAAAACAAAATCCTCTGAATTTTCATCAAAAGTTGTTTTAGTACCGCACTTTTCACAGAATGATTCAGTTGGGTGTAATCTCTTTCCACAATTAGGACAATAATTCCAAATTTCCATAAGACATCCAATTAATGTTTAGATAATGATTTTATTTCAGATACTATCTTTGATAAAACTTCTTCACCTAATCCTTCAATATATTTGATGGATCCAGCACATTCATGTCCACCGCCATCAATACCTGCAGAAGGAACTTTAATAGCCAGAGAAGAAACAATATCATTTACATTAAATCCATATTTTTCATTAACAGCATCAGTAGCTCTAAAAACTCCAAAATCGGGACCATGTCCTAAAGTAACTATCGGTTTATCTTCACCCAGCTCGCTGATTACTTTATCATGAACAAAACCGCAAGTTTTACCTGGAGCAGGGAATGTGAATTTATGAGCATATTTCTCCACATCTATAATATTGAAATAAATACCATTTTCAAATTGGGTTCTTTTTATATTTGGAAGAGCTGCCTTAAGCTGAGTATCAACTCTCTTTTCATATTCCTTGTACAATGCATCAATCATATTATAGTGTTTGTCAAAATTATCAACACATAAAATTGTATCCATTATACCTCTACCATTCATAAATCTAAGGAAATATGATTCGAAATCAATACACTCTGCTACTTTTGCCAGATGATCTTTGGTAAAGTTTTTCTGGGAAGCCAGTTTTAAATACTGGTATACTTCACCGCACTCGGCATGATCCCCCAATGCTGCAATAGCAGGTAAATGAAGAATTAAATTTTTAATTTCAGGATTAATAATATGTGCTACTTCCGTAGCAAGAGCTCCTGCAGTTAACTGAGAATCACCTCCAACCAGATATGGATTTACATGGGTGTCAACATATTCATCAACTGCAACTGTAGCACCGTAAATTTCACCATCCCTTTCATCAACAGTTATTAAATCACCAGGTGAATGGTGGTCTATTACAACAACTTCGATATCATATATTTTGGCCTGCATTAACGCAACAATGTCTTCTTCTGTTGAACCGTTATCCAGCAAAACGATTAAAGGCAATTTCTGACCGTGTCTTTCCTGATCTTCAAGAGCAAATGATAAATCTTTCACTACATCTTCAAGTTCATAAAAAGGAGCTTTGGATGGAGAACGTTTAAAATAATAATATTCAGCATCATTACTTGGATTAAATTCTTTAATTAATGGAACAACTGCTTTTTCCATTGCAATACCCGCACATATTCCGTCAGCATCATTATGGTGTCTTAGTAAAATTGTTCTTCCTTCAAGTATGGCTCTCCTAATCTTATGAGCAGCTTCATACATTTTAGGTCGGAGTTTATTTAGAATTTCACTTTTAACCAGGAAATTAACATCTTCAGGTCTAGCCTTTTCATTCAATGCCGCGTCAATTAAACGGTGCAAATTCTCTTTTCTGGAGCCGTCCAGTTTGTTGATGGAAGATGATTCTATCTGTGTTTTACCTCCATGCTGGTTGACTTCACCAATTACTTCAACAGCATCGCCTTCTGAAACTTCAGGGTAAGCACGAATTCCCGCTTCATCAAATGCTGCTACCTCAGCAATGGATGTTTCATCTGTTATAGTGAAAATTGTAGGTCCCGAAGTCTGCTGAATCTGGAGAACTTCACCTTCAATATGGACATTTTTACCCATTTTCTTATCTAAATCTGAAATGATTGTACGTGGAATGGACTTTGTCAATTTTATAATCCTGTGATTTCTAACATAAGCCGGAGCAAAATCCAATTTACCCTCTCTGGATTTAAATGATACTATAAAAACAATCACCTCTTCTCCAACATGATAGCCCGAAGCATCACCCCTCATTAGACCCCATACATTATTGTTCAATGAGACAAAAGCACCATATTTTTCTATTCTTGTGATTTTACCTTTGTATAACTTATCACGATCAATATCCCTCATTTGACAAAGTGAATCTAAAACATAAACATCTTTAACTTCTTTTTCACGAGCAATACGTTTTCTTTCAGCTTCTTCTCGTTTCATTTTATCTTCCTTACGTTTTTTACCGCATGAAGCACAAATATCATATTTTTCATCCAACGGTTTACCGCAGTCTCTGCAAACATTAATCTGGCCGCTTCCGTTACAATATGAACATTTTTCATAAATCTCTACCTGGCCTTTACCGTTACATGATTCACATGGTATATCTTGTTCTGCACCTAAATCAAATTTGGCTTTGGCATTAGTGTTAACTCCTTTGAAATGATTGCCGACATCATAGGAATCCTCTTCATAACCGGTTCCTCCACAACTAACGCATTCTTTATAATCAACCACAATTGATCCGGAGCCATTACATTTTGGACAATTCTTTTTCAAATTAAAACCTCATTTAAATAAGTTAGGATTATCATTAACAATACTATTCCTTGCATTTTGAAATTCAATAGCATCCTGCATATATTCATTGGCCTGATACGAATACTCATTGCCTGTGGCATTCTGATAACTCTCGTAGTAGTCAATTGAATCCAACAAATAATCGGTAGCATTGATTTTAAGTTCAATCTCACTTAAAAGCGTATCAATATAATTTTTATGAACATCATCTGTTTGTGAAGTAAAATTATCTCTAATACTTACCAGCTGAGCATGAGTATGATTAAAATTGTTGCCTGCAGAAATTGCCTTATTTTTTGCTTCATCATAATTTTTACCATTTAATAAATCAACAGCTTCATTATAATCAGAATCCCCCGCAGCAATATCCGATCCTATATCAGGCATCATTTTATTGACCGCATCATCAGGGCCGTATAAATATATTACTGAAGCTGAAAATATAATTAAAAAAGCGATAAAAATTATTAGTTTATTATAATTTGTCACGGTAATAGTTATATAAAAAGATGTTATTAAAAGTTATCAAAAAAAATTAAAGAAAAAAAAGCGAATATGAAATTTATTCGCTGGACCATAATCCGTGCAAATTACAGTACTGTAATGCACATATGTCATTTGAATCTATTTTGTCTGCACCAACGAAGAAACTTGCTTCAGGTACTTCACCAGGGTTTAAAGTTTTAGTGTAACTTTCATTACCGACAACTAACTGGATAAACTGAATGTAGTGATCATCATCCATAGGATGCTGTGCTTCACCGACCTTAATATTTACAATGTCACCGTCAATTTCAACAACAGGTTTGTGTTTAGGAGCTTTGTCTCCTTCTACTTGAGGTTCTAATAAGGTCATGTGACTGTCACATGCATCACCAGCACCTTCAGCTAAAACTTCAACAATACTAGCGCAGTCTTCACATTTAATGATTTTTGCCATAATAAACATCTCCTTTTTGTTTGCTATAATAGTATGTATATTTCCAAAGTATTTAACTTTGGTGGGTTTCATAATAATTTTCAATAGCTGCCTGAAGACCGTCGGCCGCTAAATTTGAACAATGCATTTTAATAGGAGGAAGACCATCAAGTTCTTCAGCAACATCATTACGTGAAATAGCTAAAGCTTCATCCAGGGTTTTTCCAACAGCCAATTCTGTAATCATGCTGCTGGTCGCAATAGCTGCTCCGCATCCGAATGTCTGAAATGAAATGTCTGAAATTATACCATCATCCACTTTAATGTAAATTGTCATTAAATCTCCGCAGGTAGGGTTTCCGACTTCTCCTACACCGTCGGGATTTTCCATTGCTCTGCAGTTTCTTGGATTTGCAAAATGATCCATTACTTTTTCACTGTAATCCATAATTAACACCTTCTATTTTCTGCCGACAACGGCATCATAATCAATATCCTTATTCCATAAAGGGGACATTTTTCTTAATCTTTCAACTGACTGTGCGATACTGTCTACAAAATCATCGATGTCAAAATCATCATTTTCAGGAGCCAGAGATATTCTCAAAGATCCATGAACATCAACAGGATCAAGACCCAATGCTGTTAAAACTGGGGATGCTTCAAGGGTTTTGGATGAACAGGCCGAACCGGTTGAGGTCTGATATCCTTTTGAATCCAAAAGAAGAATTAAAGATTCCCCTTCAATAGCTTTGAAACGGAAATTAACTACATTAGGCAATCTTTCATGAGCATCACCATTGAGGTATGATTCGGGAATTCTCCCTAATACTTTTTCTATTATTTCATCTCTGATTTGGGATAATTTCTCTGCATGCTCATCAAGTTTAAGATAGGCCATTTCAGTAGCCTTTCCAAAACCTACAATTCCTGCAACATTTTCTGTACCTGAACGGATACCTCTTTCCTGGCCTCCACCATGGATTAAAGGCACAAGCCTGATGCCTTTTTTTATGTAGAGTGCTCCAACTCCTTTAGGACCATTGATTTTGTGAGATGATACGGAAAGCAAATCAATATTCTGTTTTTCAACGTCGATTTTGACTTTTCCAAAGCTTTGAACAGCATCTGTATGGAATATAATTCCGTTTTCATGCGCAATTTTACCAATTTCTTCTATTGGCTGCAGTGTACCTATTTCATTGTTGGCATGCATTATTGAAATCAATATTGTGTCAGGAGTTATTGCCTGTTTTAAATCTTCTATTTTAATAATACCGTTTTCATACACAGGCAGATAGGTTACCTTAAAATCCAGTGATTCCAAAAAGAACAAAGTCTCTTTAACAGCAGGATGTTCAATTTCTGAGGTGATAATATGATTGCCTTTTTTTCTAAGTTTAAATGCAATACCTTTAATAGCTAAATTATCTGATTCTGAACCTCCGCTGGTGAATATGATCTCGTCTTTTTTAGCGTTAATTGAAGTAGCTATTCTTTGTCTGGATTCTTCCAATGCCTTTTTTGATTCACGTCCAAGTGAGTATAATGTTGAAGGATTTCCAAAATCCTCCTTCAAATAAGGCATCATTTCCTTTAAAACTTCGTCGTTTATTTTTGTAGTTGCCGAATTATCTAAATACATGCCAAATCACCTATTAAATTAAATTTTTTCTAATGCTTGGGTTAAATCATCGATTAAATCATTAACATCTTCCAAACCAATTGACAATCTGATAAAGTCTGGTGTTACACCGGTTGCTTCCTGTTCTTCAGGAGATAACTGCTGGTGTGTTGTACTTGCAGGGTGTATGGCTAAACTTTTAGCATCACCTATATTTGCAAGATGTGAGAATAAATCCAGGTTTTCAATTACTTTTCTTCCTGCCTCTTCTCCGCCTTCAACTCCGAATCCCAGAATACCTGCAAAATGATCTTTCAGATATTTTTTATTGTTATCGTATGTAGGGTGGGATTCCAAACCAGGATAATTTACCCATTTAACTTTCGGATGGGATTCCAAGAACTGTGCAATTTTTAAAGCATTATCGGAGTGTCTTTTTACACGAACATCTAAACTTTCAAGCCCCTGAAGGAATATGAAGCTGTGTACAGGTGCCTGTGTTGAACCTAAGTCACGCAGTAATCTTGCTCTTGCTCTTACTGTAAATGCAATGTTTCCCAATTCAGGAACATCTCCAAATGAATCCCAGAATACTAATCCGTGATAACTTGGATCAGGCTGTGTGAAATTTGGAAATTTCCCATTGCCCCAGTTGAATTTACCTGAGTCTACAATGTATCCACCCACTGCCGTTCCGTGACCTCCAACATATTTTGTTGCTGATGCTGCAATTACATCTGCACCATGTTCCAGTGGCCTTACAAGACCGACTCCTATCGTGTTGTCTATAATTAATGGAATGTCATGGCTGTGTGCAATTTCAGATAATGCTTCAAAGTCAGGAACATCCAATTTAGGATTACCAATGGATTCTGCATATATTGCTTTGGTTTTATCATCTATTGCATCTTCAAATGCTTTTAAGTCCTGTGAGTCTACGAATTTAACTTCTCTTGCTAAGTCTTTGAATGTGTAATCGAATAACTGATAGGTTCCGCCATAGAGATTGTCTGCGGATACTATGTTGTCTCCCGGCTGAGTTATATTTAGTATTGCATATGTAATAGCTGCAAGACCGCTTGAAGTCGACAGTCCTGAATTTCCCCCTTCTATGGCAGCTATTCTCGCTTCGAATACATCTGATGTCGGGTTTGTGAGTCTTGAATAAATTTGACCGAATTCCTGAAGGGCAAATCTGTTTGCTGCTTCATTGGAATCTTTAAATACGTATGATGTTGTTTGATATATAGGAACTGCTTGAGCTCCGGTTGCTGGGTCAGGTTCCTGACCAGCACGTACTCCTAATGTTGCTAATCCATATTTTTTATCTTTATTCATTTTATCATCTCCTTATAAATTAAAATTCAATAAATATATCACGTGTTATATTCATAAATAACAATTGTTATTTTTATTATTTAAATCTTTTGAAAAATATAACATATGATATAAAAATATTGTCCATGCCAATAAACAAAAATAGGGTGCTAGATTAAGCGAAGGAATCTAGCGTTGTTAATTCTTTCGTTTCGTTAAGTTCAAGTGTTTGTTGTCCTGTTTTGCA
>CADBPS010000077.1 GCA_902796575.1 uncultured Methanobrevibacter sp.
ATAACACCATAGGTATAGTTATTCGCAGAAGTTGAATCAAATGTTGAATCAAACGTATAACTTTGAGTTAAAACTAATGGTGTTGACATATCATTATGACCATCGATCAGCTCCTGTAATGCTTTAAATGAAGTCTCTTCAGCACTTAAAACATTATTTTCATTTGAAGCACCAATCAGACCATTATTATCCGCCGATTCCAAATCATCATCGGACTGACCTAAAACAGTAGAATTATCTTCAATATCATATGCAACTGATTCAGATACTGTTGGATTATCCATAACATCCAAATCAATTGATTCACCTAATGCTATATTATTATCTATTTCATCACTAGCATTTACCGTAGCAATAGCTAGAATGAATATTAATAATAATATAATCAATTTTATATTAAACTTCATAATATAATACATCCTCTTTTTATTTTCATAATATTATTATTTATGGAAACTATAACATATAAATATTATCCGAGTCTGTCAAATTTCGCTTAAAATCAACTCTACCATATTCAAATTATCTTATATTGAGCAAAGATAATCAGATAATAGCTTGATTGTATTGTAATTCCATATTTTCATGATTTAATCCATTTTAATCAAGTATATGTTACATACATACACATCACCATGCAAGTTCTAAGATACAATATGTAAAATGTTATTCAACACTTATCAACAAATAAAATACTTTAAATTCCTAAATCAGCACATTATAAATCGAATAGATATTAAAATCAAGTTTTAAACGAAATTTATATATAAAATTAAATTTATAATTAATAGTCATGACAAATAAGGAAAACTTGATACTTGAAAAAATAGACACCACATTAAAAGAGGTTAAAAACAAATCACCATTAACATGTTGTATTACAAACTTTGTCACTGTTAATGACTGCGCAAATGCAGTTCTTGCAATAGGTGCATCCCCAATAATGACAAATGAAAACAAAGAAATTGGAGAAATTGTCAATATATCAGATGCATTGGTAATAAACATAGGTACATTAACAAGCTCCCAAATTGAAACAATGCTAAAAGGTGCACATCAGGCCAGTAAAATGGAAACACCGATAATCCTTGATCCAGTAGGTGTTGGAGTAAGTGAATTTAGAAACGATACAACAAAAAAATTAATAACAGATTATAAGATTGCTTCAATTAGGGGAAATATTTCAGAAATAAAAGCAATAGCTAAATTATTCGGATTTATAGATGAAGCCAATATTGCAAAAGGTGTTGATGTAAGTGACAACGATATTATAACCTCAGAAAACCTGAAAGTTAACAGCAAAATCGTTGAAATCACTGCAGATAAGTTAAACACTCTAATAATAGCCAGCGGTCCTATAGACATATTAAGCAACGGTAAAACAACAGTTGCAATAAAAGGCGGAGATGAAATGATGTCACGTATAACCGGCAGCGGCTGTATGTTAACATCAATTATCGGAAGCTGCATTGGTGCTACAAATCCTTTTGATGGAGGGCTGCTTGGAATTTTAGCAATGAACAGAGCAGGTGAAATTGCAAAATCCAAAGTTGAAGATAATAACTTGGGAAGCGGATCTTTTAGAACTTTTTTAATTGATGCACTGTACAATATTGACAGCAAAGATTTAATCAAAACATCAAAGATTGAGATACTATGAAAAATATAGATTTAAGCCTTTATCTTGTAACTGGTGAAGCTGAAAGTGATGAAGAATTTTTGAAAATAATAGAAGAGGCAATAATCGGAGGGGTCAGGATTGTCCAGCTCAGAGAAAAAACTGCTGATACATTGGATTTTTACAAACTGGCAGTAAAAGTCAAAAAACTCACCTCAGAATATAATGTTCCGCTGATAATTAATGACAGACTGGATATTGCATTGGCAGTTGACGCTGATGGTGTTCATGTCGGTCAAAGTGATATGCCCTGCAGTGTGGCGCGTGAATTAATAGGAGATGACAAAATTTTAGGTGTTTCGGCAACAACAGTCAGTGAAGCAAAAAAAGCAGAAGATGATGGAGCAGATTATATTGGAAGCGGTGCTGTTTTTCCAACAAAAACCAAAAAAGATGCATCGTCAATTACAAAAAAAGACTTAACAGATATTGTTAATTCCATCAGCATCCCAGTTGTTGCTATCGGAGGAATAACAGTTGAAAATGCCCGTGAATTAACAGATACTGGAATAAAAGGATTATCCGTTGTCAGTGAAATTATGAATGCAGATAATCCCAGAGAGACATCAGAAAAGCTGCTAAATATTTTTAACAGCTAATCCTTATTTTCTTTTAAAGCCTCAACTGCAGCTAATTTTTTACCTGCCAGCATACTTATACAGGCTCCACCACCACTGCTTACATGACTCATCTGATCTTCACATCCAAGACCTGCAGTGGCAGCTGCAATATGACCACCACCGATTAATGAAAATCCGTCTGATGAGGCTATTGCATTAATTAAATCTTCAGTTCCTATTGCAAAGTTAGGATCTTCAAAGACACCTGCCGGACCGTTGGCAAAGATTGTTTTTGCATTTCTGATTTCACCGGCATAGTAATTGATTGTTTTAACACCAATATCAAATATTGATTCATTTGGAATTTCTTTAAAATCAATATCTACCCTTTCGTTGTTTCTTTCAACTGCTATATCTAAAGGATATTTGACTTTATCACCAAATCTTTCAATTAAATATTTTGATTTGGCCACCATATCTTTATATCCTCTTTTTACTATGAAGTCTTTGTTTACCTGGCCGATATCTACACCTGCAGCCCATAATACAATATTTGCTACAATTCCGGTTGTCAGTATGGAATCTGCAGTTCCGTTGCTTAATACATTTTCCATAACTTCAATTGAATCCTCAGGTTTCATACCTCCAAGCAGAAAGACACATGGATGGCGGACATTGTCAAGGGCATCCTGAATTATTGTTAATTCCTCTTCCATGACTCTGCCTGCTGCTGAAGGAGTGTTGACAGTAAATCCAACTAAAGATGCCTGTGAACGGTGAGCCGCTGCAAATGCATCATTTACAAAGTAATCAATTAAGGGAGTCAATTCCCTGACAAGAATTGTTTTTGACTGTTCAAGAGGAGATCTTGAAAGTGATTCTTCTGAGAAAAATCTTACATTCTCCAGAAGCAGTATCTCATGAGGCTTAAGATCAGCAATGGCATCTTTGGCTGACTTTGAAAAAATCGAATCAACATATTTGACCCGTAAATTCAAAATATCAGATAATGCTTCTGCATGCTGTGAGAGTGTTGTGAAATCCTTTTTGCCGGGACGACTTTGATGAGCCAGAATTACAACACGTGCACCTTTTTTGGATAATTCTTTAATTGTTCTTGCATGTAATTTCAGCCGTGTGTCATCCAGTATTATGCCTGAACTTGGATCAACCGGAGAGTTCACATCAACACGTACAAGAACTGTTTTGTTTTCAACATCAAAATCATCAATTGTATTAAAATTCCTAGACATACTTCCACTCATTTATATTTTACTTACAAGATCAAGCAGTGCATCCTTTGGGCTTTCAGCTTTAATAATACCCGAGGCCAATAAAACACCATCAGCACCTAATTCAATAGCTGCTTTCATATCATCACCATCAGTGATTCCTGCACCGCATAAAACTTTAATGTTTTTATTAATCGCCTTTACCGATTCAACTGTATCTGCAACAACTTCAGGCTGGGTTTGAGAAACCGGAATTCCAGTTCCAATAAGTTCCGGCGGTTCAAAAGCAACGGCATCAGGATTCAGCTGGGCTGCTGCCTGTGATGTGGCAAGATTATTGGTACATACACAGGATTTGATTTTAAACTGGCTGCATAGCTGAACAACTTCATCAATATCTGCAAGTTCCATTCTTTTTTCTGAATGATTAATTAAAGAGCCTGAAGCACCGGCTTCAATTAGAGTTTGAATCAGATTTGCTCCAGTGTGGCTTCCAGGAGAAACTGCATCAATGTGCTGGGCGTAAACAGGTAATGATGTGGATTCACAAACCCTGTAAATATCACCGGCCTGTGGACAAGCAACCATCATAATTCCTGACTCTTCACTGGCACTTTCCAAATCCCTGGCAAGGTTTAAAGCATTATTCCCACTTGACTCTAGATATGTTTTGTAATTTAGTATTACTATTGGTGTATCCATATTATAATCCCCATAAATCAATCTTATATATAATATTTGTGTATTTATCTTAAAAAAAGTTATGATTATTTAGGTGAAAACAATAGCTTACCTGCTTATGAATATATACTGTTAGTTTATATCTATGAATAATTTACTGGGTGGCCGAACTATCTATGAAATATTTTTTAACTTTTGAAAAAATACAAATATTAACAAAACCAAACTTTGAAATGATTTTATGTCTTTTAATGAAAAACAAATTGAAAAATTAGAGAAAAGCGGATATCGATTCGTGGGCAAATACGGGCATGCTGCTGTTAAAACATGTCACTGGACTCGTCAAAGTATTGTAGACAAAGGTGTTTGTTATAAAGAAAAGTTCTATGGTATTGAATCCCACAGATGCCTCCAAATGTCACCTGCAGTTCCTAACTGTCAGCAGGAATGTGAATTCTGCTGGAGGGATTTGACTTATACTCAGACTTTCTGGGAAGATGATGATTATGATGATCCAAAAACAATAGTTGATGAGGCTATTAAGGCCCAGAATAATCTGTTATGCGGTTATTACGGTAATGACAAGGCTAATGAAAAAAAACTGGAAGAAATGAAAAGTCCTACTAATGCTGCCATTTCTCTGGCCGGGGAACCTACTCTTTATCCTGAAATTGACGGACTGATTGGAGAATTCAACAGGAGAAATTTCACAACATTTGTTGTAAGCAATGGTCAGTGTGCTGACAGGCTGAGAAATCTTGAAAATGATCCTTATCAGCTGTATCTTTCCCTGGATGCACCTTCAAAGGAAATATATAACAGCCTGTGTCGGCCTCAGGTAGATAATGCATGGGAGAATTTAAATGAATCTCTTGAAACACTTTCAAGTTTCTCTTCACGTACCTGCATCAGAAATACCTGTGTTAAAGGCAGAAATATGAATAATCCTGAGGAATATGCATCCCTAATCAGTAAAGCAGACCCGGATTTTATCGAAATTAAGGCATATATGTATGTTGGATCATCCCGGGAAAGACTCACATTAAGCAATATGCCCCGATTTAATGAGGTAAAGGAATTTGCAGAAAAAATCAGCAAGGCATGCGGCCGTGAAATAATAGATGAATCTGAAATCAGCAGAGTTGTCCTGATTAAATAGAATTATTTTAACGATTTTTTGGCAATCATCTGGCCGATTTCAAATGCGGACTGGAGATCTTTTGGAAATTGAGTTTCATGAATATGCTTTCTTTCGGGCTCATCAAATAAATCGCTGACGTATTTTGAGTAGTCTGAAAACTGATACGTTTCGTAAACATAGAGATGCTCAGGTTTTGTAAAAATGTTTGTCAAAACATTTTCATACTTATCAAACAGGTCATGGTATCCCATTTCGTAGGAAGATTCCTTTGAAAGATTCATTGTGTAGATACACGCAACAGGCATTTTCTTGTGTTCAACAACTTCATGTCTGCTGTATGCAAGAAATGGAAACATGAATCTTTCCAAAAAGCATCTCATATTACCGGTCAGGTCACCAAAATATACAGGTGAACCTAAAATCACACCATCAGCCTGGGTGATTTCGGTTAAAGTTGCTTTAAAATCATCATTGTAGACACATCTTCCGTAATGGCGACCATTGATTTTTTTACATGCAAAACAGCTTTTGCAGCCGTTGAACGGAATATCATATAAGTCTATTCTTTCTGTTTCAGCGTCTTGAAGAACATCCTTTACTCCGTCCAGTGCACTGTCCAAAAGCTGTGCCGTGTTGAAGTTTTTTCTCGGACTTCCATTAACTGCGAAAAATTTCATGCTTTTAACTCGTTGCACAATTCAACTGCCTTTTTGGCAGCTTCTTCCATTGAAATTTCGTATGGTATACCTGCTTCTTCAAGTATTTTTTGTCCCTCTTTTTCATTTGTTCCTGTCAGCCTTATAACAATGTAAACTCTCCTATCAACATTTTTCAATGCATTTACAACACCACGGGCAACATCATCAGCTTTTGTAATTCCCCCAAGTACATTAAGGAAAACTACTTTAACCGGATCATAGTTAAGAACAATATTTAATGCCTGACTTATAACCATTTCCGAAGCTCCACCACCAATATCCAGGAATGTAGCAGGTTCACCGCCATTTAATTTTATCATATCCATAGCTGTTAAAGTCAAACCTGCACCATTTCCAATAACTGCAATATCTCCGTCAAGTTTAACAAAATCAACGGCTTTTTTCTTATAATGAAGCATGTTAACCAGGTCCTGGTGTCTGTATAGTGAATCGTTTTCAACAACCATCTTTGCATCGGCAGCTATTAATCCTTTTGGAGTCAGAACCAGAGGATTGATTTCTGCGGTTTCACAGTCATATTTTAAAAATACGTTGTATAATTTCCATATTATATCCCCCATCTGTGAAATATATTCCGAAGGCACTTCCATTTTACGTGCGATTTCACGGGCTTCATATGGTAAAAATTCAATCAGAGGCTGAGGATAGTATTTGATGATTTTTTCCGGATTTGTTTTAGCAAGGTTTTCAATTTCAACCCCACCATCTTTACTTGTCATAATGACAGGTTTTCTTACGGTTCTGTCAATAGAAACACTAATAAAGTATTCGTGCTGAATATCGGCTTTTTCTTCAATTAATAAGTGTTTTACCTTTTCACCATTGATTTCCATACCTAATATCTCATCAGCTACTTTTAAAGCTTCACCAGGGTTGTCTGCAAATTTAACGCCCCCTGCTTTTCCTCTTCCACCAGTTAATACTTGTGCTTTTACAACAACAGGAATATCCATCTCAGAACAGACTGCAACAGCCTCTTCAGGAGAATATACTACATGACCTTCAAGAATGGCTATTCCTTCATCATTAAAAATTTTTTTTGCTACGTTTTCAAAAAACCTCATCTTCACACCACTATCATAATAATTAAACCAGATTATATCCTGCTTCAAATGCTTTAATATTTTTTTCTTCAGTTCCTTTTGGAACACTGCTTTTAATTGATTCAATAGCTGCATCTTTGGATATTATTCCGGTTATTTTTGTAATTGCTCCAACCATAACAATATTGGCTACTATTTTAAGTCCAATTTCATCATTTGCTGTTTTTGTTGCAGGAGCATTGAAAACTTTAATGTTATGTTCATCTATAAATTCCCGTACATCCTCAATATCTGTTGTTCCGGGATCAACTATTAATGTTGCACCGTCCTTTAAATCAACAATATATTTGATTAATGCTTCATTTGACATTGCAACCAGTATATCAGGACGCTGAACTTTAGGATAGTCAATTACAGCATCACTAACAACTACTTCACATTTTGATGCTCCTCCACGGGCTTCAGGACCGTAAGATTGGGTTTGAACAGCTTCATTCTTATCGAATATGCTTGCTGCCTTTCCCAGTATAATGCCAGCAAGAATAACTCCCTGACCTCCAAATCCACCGATTCTAATTTCAGTTCTCATTATAATTCCTCTTCATATGCAGAATTAATTAAAGTTTTTTTGCCGAATTTCTCTTCACTAATTCTTTCAATATTTTCTGTGAATTCTGCCTTTTGAGTATTTGCAAATTCACCAACAACTATTTTTCCTTCCAAGTCTTTTTGTCTCATTCTGCTTGCAGCATCCTTAAATACAGTGTTCATTTTAAGGGTAACTGCCATTGCAGTCGGTGTTCTTAACTTATTTTTACGGCCGTAATAAGTTGGACATTGTGTTACAACCTCGATAAAAGAAAATCCCGGATTTTTAAGTCCGTCCTTAATGGCCATGACAAGACTTTCAATCTGAATTGTAGTCCATCTTGCAGAGTATGTTGCTCCTGCGGCTGCAACAAGTTCGGCCAAGTTGAAAGGATTATCCTGATTTCCATAAGGAGCTGTGGTTCCATAACTGCCTTTCGGAGAGGTAGGACTGATTTGTCCACCGGTCATTCCGTAAATATTATTGTTAATACAGATAACAGTTAAATTAATGTTTCTTCTGGCAGCATGTATTAAATGATTTCCCCCGATAGATGCACAGTCACCGTCACCTGTGAAGACAACAACATCCAAATCTTTATTTGCAGTTTTCAAACCTGTTGCAAAACTTAATGCACGTCCGTGAGTAGTGTGCAGTGAATCACAATCCATATAACCAGGAATCCTTGATGAGCATCCGATTCCTGAAACCATAGCTATATTTTCAAAGTCCATCTCAGCTTTTTCCATAGCTTTCAGGAATGCACTCATTATAGTTCCGTTTCCACAACCCGGACAGAAAATATGTGGAAGTCTGTCTTTTCGCATATATGGAGTAAATTTATTTCCGTCTGACATTTATTTTCCCCCTAGCTTATTGATTTTCGATAATATTTCATCCGGAGTCGGCATCAGACCACCGATTTTACCTACAAGATGCACATTTGCATCCCTTCTTAAAACACGGTTAACCTCATAGTACATCTGACCAAGATTCATCTCAACAACAACAATATTGGATGCATCAGCTGCAAGGTCTAAAACCTGTTTTTCCGGGAAAGGCCATGGAGTGTCAAGTTTAATGTATCCTACCTTATTGCCTTCCGCTCTTGCTTTACGGGCAGCTTCAATAACAGACCTGACAGGTGCACCATAGGAAATAATAATAGTGTCTGCATCGTCACAGTATTTTGATTTTACAGAACAGATTTTATCAGTATTATTCAATACCTTATCACATAATCTCTGAACCAGAGCATCATGGGTATCAGGATTATTGGTATCCGGATAACCTCTTTCATCATGAGTAAGTCCCGTAACATGAATATTGAATCCCTGACCAAAGGAAGGCATCGGATTCGTTCCGTTTTCAATGTTTTTAAATGGCAGAAAATCCTCTTTGCTTTCAGGCATTTTTCTTGGAACAATTTCAATATCATCATCAATGACAATCTTTTCTCTCATGTGTCCCACTACTTCATCAGCCATGACAAAAACAGGAACCCTGTACTCTTCAGCCAAATTAAATGCCTTTACTGTAAAATCAAAAAATTCCTGCACACTTGATGGAGATAAAGCTATTGGTTCATAATCCCCGTGGGATCCCCAGCGGGCCTGCATCATATCTCCCTGAGCAGCCATTGTCGGCTGACCTGTTGAAGGGGAACCTCTCTGAACATCAACAACAACGATTGGTGTTTCGGTTATAAAAGCATATCCTATATTTTCCTGCATCAGTGATAATCCAGGTCCGGATGTTGCAGTCATTGATTTGGTTCCTCCCCAGGAACCTCCAATAATTGCACCTGCAGATGCAATTTCATCCTCCATCTGAACAAATGAGCCTCCTACTTTAGGAAGTTCGCGGGCCAATGTTTCGGCAACTTCAGTTGATGGAGTAATGGGATAACCTGCAAAAAACCTGCAGCCTGCTCTGATTGCACCTTTTGCACATGCTTCATTTCCCTGAATAAATAATTCCTCTGACATTTCTAACACCTATTTTCTCCCTTTTGAAAATTTAGGATTGAAAGAATTATCTTCCTTACCAACCCACCAATTTTTATTAACATCAACCGTAATAGCTTGATCAGGACAGATTACCTCACAAACTCCACAGTTAGTGCATCTATCTCCAAAATTAACATAAGGAAGCAAGACTCCTTTCTTGTTAGCTTCAGAAGATATTGCATAAACATTTTTATAACACATAAATAAGCAAAGATGACATCCCTTGCATAAATCCTCATCTATTACAATCAATTTTACAATCTCCTAAATAAATCCATGATATGCATATAGTGTATGTTTTTAAATACTTAAATAGATAGTCATTTTAGAGTCAAAAATTCACTGTTTACAACCCTTCCAAAAAAAATTCCCAAAATGTTAATGACATATTGATGGATTTTTATGCTGATGATTTATGGTCAATTTTCTTACTTGGATATTTTATCCAAATCATTCAATGAAAACTTTTAATTAAAAGCAGTTAACAAAAAAACAACTATGAAGCATATACAAACACCAGTTACAGATGATGAAATCACCAGGTTAAATGTTGGCGATCAAATATTAATATCAGGTACAATCTATACCGGCCGTGACGCAGCCCTTCCACAGCTTGTTGATTTGATTAAAGAAAACAAACTTAAAATTGATATAAACGGATCGGCTATAATGCATACTGCTGTAAGTGATGCGGGAATAGCACCGACAACAAGCAATAAGTATGAAATAGAATCAACGATTCCTTTTTTAAGCGAACATGGTGTGAAAATACATATCGGGAAGGGAATGCTAGGCAGAAAAAGTGTAGAGTCACTTGAAAAAAACAATTCAATATTTGTAATAACCCCTCCTGTGGCAGCATTATTAACGGATAAGATTATAGAAAAAAAATGTGTTGCATTTAAAAACGAGGGGATGGAAGCAATGTATGAGTTAAAAGTTAGAGACATTCCAGGAATAGTTGCAGTTTCAAAGGGAAAACAGCTTTAAAAAGGAAAGTGTCAGGTTCAGTACTGCACTTTCCGATTAAAAAAAAAGATTATTCTTCAGATTCGACACTTTCTGTGTCTTCATCATTATTTTCTTCAGGTTCATTTTTTTCAAATGAATCGACAAAGTTTACTTTTTTAATGTCTTCAATATTATCCCAGACATCTTTTGCTATTTTGAATCTTGCCATTGTAACATCCAAATAGCTTCTCTGATCATATCTGGCCAAATCATCCAATTTAATATCAACAACACCATCTTCAATAGCTATTTCAGTTTTATCTATGTCAAGTGTTTTGCTTGAATAGTGCAACTGAATCATACTTTTAATTTTTTCTTCTTCATCATCAATGATTTCAGCTACCTGAATATCAAAAACCAAATCCTTGCCTGCTAAAGGATGGTTGAAATCCACTTTAACCCTTCCGCCGTTGACAGTTAAAATTTTACCTTCACCAGATTCTGTGGATAATCGCATACCCGGATAAGGAGTCATACCCTGTTTTTTAAACTCCTTGAGAGGAACCAATTGTATAAATTTCGGATTGCGAGGACCATAAGCATCTTCACTAGCAATTTCAACAGTTTTAGAATCACCTACATCAAGACCAACAAGAGCCTCTTCAAGTTTAGGCAATAAATGATTTGCACCGACAACAATTGGAATCGGAATATAGTCTTTATTTTCAATGTAAACTTCTGCTTCCTGAGCTATTTCCTCATTAGTGGTATCGAATACCTCGTCAGTCTCAGCTATTTTACCTGTAAAATCTATGCGAACAAAATCACCATTTTCAATTGACATATATAATTACACTCCATTATAATAATTACAACATTAATAAGTTATCTAGTTTTTATTTTAAATACTTTACGAATGAAATCCTACCTGTTTTCATCATGAATATTAACATTTTTTCCTTGGGCCGTTGGAATAACTTCAAAAACCGGATTTTCAAATTCTAAATTAAATTCAGCACCATCCATCAGCAGATGCTGAAAAACAGCAAGTGAAGACACTTCAGAGTGAGGCTGTGTTGTAACAGATACATTCCAGTCAGCAGCCTTATAGACTTTACCCGGAACCTTTGAGCCGCCGACAATAATCAGGATATCACTTCCATCCCCGCGGATTTCACCGACAGTTTCATGAGCCTGTGAACCGTACATCGTTAAATGAACAACCTTACCACCATTATCCTTCCATTTATTGATAACACCCATATAGCCGGCAGTATATTCTATTTCAAAATCACCGCCCCATCTTGAAACAATATCACGTACATTATCCATTAGTTTATTGTCCTTCTCCCCTGCAAGGTAAATTTTACTTGCTCCGAAAGCACGGGCAGTCAGACAAACATGAGTTGAGATACGAGTATCCCTTTTCAGCCTATGATCCAATCTTAAAACATTAACTTCCATTCAAATCACTCTAATAACATATAATCCTATTAACATAAACAGTAATGCAAATAATCTTCCAACTTCATTACTCATTCCCAGCACATCACCGTTGGCAACACCAAAGTTTCTTTTAGCCAACAAAGATATAATCAATCCCGAAACAACAGCACCGACCACACCGAATAAGGCAGCAAATCCTCCAAGCAGATAATCAATAACGGCCACAATAACAGTTGAAATAACATAAGTTAACGGTTTGGTTGACAGTATGAAATAGCTGCCGATACCCGGAATCAAAGGCTTTGATGTTAATGCAGTTGTCAGAAGAGAAGTTTTAGCCAGCATTTCGCAAAGCATAATTCCAACTATAAAATTATAATCAAGAATATTGTAAACAGCACCTACAGTAAGACTTGCAACTAAAAATAAAGTAGCTATTCCACCGGCTCCAACAGATGAATCCTTAACAACACTGATTTTCTTTTCAGGAGTGCCGTGAACCATCAGGCCATCAGCCATATCCATAACACCATCCAAATGATTATAACCAGTAATAATCATTAGAAACGCATAAACAATAACAGCTGTCAGAAACTGATTGAAATGAAGGAAATTCAAAGATACATAACCACAAATTAAAGCTAAAAATCCCACAAACAAATGTAAAAACGGCCAGCACCATACTAAACGAGTCATATACTCGATTGAAGTATAAACCCTAATAGGAAGTATAGTTGAAAATGTTAACAAACCTAAAAATGCCTTTACAGGTGAAAAACCCTCATCTTGAAAATAATCATCATGCATAAATATGTATTCTCCAAATAATATCTGAAATAATTAACTTTAATTCAATTTAAGCACAAATAGAAATGCTTTCTTTCACTGAGATATGTATATTCAATATTATATATTTACTTTTAGGTAACATGTGTTTAATAATTTCATTGTTTTGAATATTTAAATTGGAAACATTCAAATAGAATAATAACCATTTTTGTTAAATCTGAACTTTAGTAAGTTTATGAAGTTCTAAAGAAGTTACTAATGCAGTTGATTTAAAAATAAAGTTATATTAACAGAACATTCTTTATAAAAAAATCTCTTAAATTGCATTAAGAATAGAGAAGAGTAATCATTGAACTTCCGCCAACTTATAAGAAGTTGGGGATTCTCGGTTCAACATGCCACTCCTATTGGACAAATATCACTACCGAGCCGACACCAGCCACCGCAGGCCATGAGATACTACATTTGATATCTCTTTATTGTTTAATCTTATTCATTCATTTTTAATGTTAATGCTTGCATTTAAGTCTCAATCATGGTGTGTACCACAATTTGGAGATACTGAATGTTGATTCTTATTCAAATTACTCCCCATAAATATTATGAGGAATAACAATTAAAAAAATTATTAAAATAATAAGTATACTCAACTTCCAATTCATCCACGACTTAAGAAGTCATGGTATTCTTCAAATACTTTAGACGTACATCCTGCTATCAGTCCCGCAAAGACATCATCAAGCATTGGAGGAAGCCCATATATGATTCCAGGTTTTGCTCCTTTATAATGCTTAAAGTTTAGTGCTGCCCGGGTTCCGGCTATCTGATTTGAAACAGCAAGTCCCAATACTTCATCAGTGCAGAACAAAGCAGAATCATCTTGGAGACTAATTTCTCTTATATTATTTTTCTTTAAATCCTGTTCAGTTCTGATTGCAGCCATTAAAAGAGCAATAACATTGACATCAGTTAATGATTTGAGTATTTGGGCTTCAACTTTTTGCTTTAACTCATCAGTAGCTTCAACATCATCTAACAGATTTATTCCTGCTTCAACCAAATCTCCGATTAATATACCTTCAGCTACAAAATAATCTAAAATTCCAAATGTTAACTCTAATTTTTCAAATGAATCTTCCAGTGTAATTTCAACCGCATCTTCAATATTCAGTTCATTTAAATCAATATCATCATATTCACCATCATTACAATCGTTGGCTGCAACAGCTAAAAAGTCATTTGTGTTTAAGATATTGTCAATATGCAGAGGTAATTTTAAACCGGCTAAGAATTTGGATTTCACAGCAGACACTTTCTTGTATATTTTAATTAAATCCCCTAAAGATAATTTCTTTTTAATGTATATAACATGACTCAGGTCAATTCTTGCATCAATAAAACCTTTAGGAGAATTGGCTACTTTTAAATCTTTTGTGAAATCTTCAATTACAACATCATTGTTCAGGAATGTGATTATAACCACATCACCATACTCTTTAACAAAAAAATCATCATAATCAGAAATCTGAGCAATATCCAATTTAAAATCAACAGTCTTTTTGAAAATCTTTATATTTTCAGCAACATCAACACCATTTGCATATTCAAAATTACTGACAGTTACAAATTTATCAGGATTGTTAATACAAACTCCATATTCATTTTCAATAATATCCATTTCCCTACAACCTCGAGTGGTTTATATCTATTTAGTAGTTTCACTCTATTCCTAAAATAACTTTACTATGAACACACTTCAATTCAGATTTAATCACCAAGATTTTTCTAAAAATATTTAATGGTATACAATTAAAGATATTAGTTAGACAGTGAGGAGTGGATAAGATTTTTACTAGGAGCAGAATATTATGACTATCATTATAGACCCGCAAGGTAGTGGAATTTCTGGAAATATGATTATAGGTGCATTGGTTGATTTAGGTGCCGATGCAGATAGTGTTAAAAGCATAATGGAAAAGTCAGCTCTGGATTTTGGAGGGGTTGAAGTTGAAATCAGCAAAATCAACAAAAGTGGAATTGATGCTATGTACTGCAATGTCAAAATGCAGGATAAAAATCAGCACATTTCATATACTGAATTAGCCGATAAAATAAATGCTATGGACTTGAAGGAAGATATTAAAAAAACATCCATAAATATCTTTAAAAGAATAGCTGTTGCAGAGTCAAAAGTTCATGGAAAGTCACTGGATGAAATTCATTTTCATGAAGTCGGTGCAAGTGATGCAGTGGCCGATGTAATAGGTTCTGTATGGGCATATTACTCATTGAATTTGAATAAAGAGAAAATTATAGGCCTTCCAATAGCTGTTGGTGGTGGCCGTGTTAAAACATCACATGGAAGTCTTCCTGTGCCTGTGCCTGCAGTGGCCGAGATACTGAAAAATATTAATTTCACCGGAGGCCCTGTTAAAAGTGAACTTGCAACACCTACAGGCTGTGCCATATATGCTGAATTATGTGATGAGTATATGGAATTCCTGCCTCACACAACATTGAAAAATGTCGGATATGGTGCCGGAAGCAAGGATTTTGACCATCCCAATGTATTGAGAATTATTGAGTCACAGGAAAAATACCGAAAGGACATGATTGATGTTATCGAAACAAATATCGATCATTTGACCGGTGAGGAAATAGGTTATCTGTTTGATGTTCTTTTAGATGCAGGTGCATCTGATGTTTCCATAACCCCCATTATCATGAAGAAAAACAGACAGGGAAGTTTACTTAAAGTAATATCCCGGAAAAGCAAAAGAGAAGACATTATTAATCTGATATTTAAGGAGACCGGAAGCCTGGGAATTAGAATATCACCAAATATTCACAGAGGAATTGCTGAAAGGGAATTTGCTGAAAAGGATTTTGAAATCAATAATAAAACATATACTGTAAGGTTTAAAATCGGATATGTGAATGGTGAAGTCATATCCAATCGGCCGGAGTATGAGGATTTAAAAAAAATCGCTGAAGACAGCGGTTTGAGTTTAAGAAAAGTTAGGGAGTTGGTTAAGTGAAAGCTATTGCATTATTATCAGGCGGTCTGGACTGTACTGTTGCAAGCAGTGTTTATTCCAAAGACTATGAAATTCATGCCATTACTTTTAATTATGGTCAGAAAAGTTTTAAACAGGAGCTTGATGCATCCAAAAGAATTTGTAAAAAAATGGGTTTTACCCACGAAGTTATTAATCTTGACTGGTTAGGTGAAATCAGCACTTCAAGCTTAAATACCGATGAGGATATTCCTGAAGTTGATTATGATGATTTGGATGATTTTAAAAAGTCATCACAAACTGCCAGCAGCGTCTGGGTTCCTGCAAGAAATGCAGTTTTTACATCAATTGCACTGTCATATGCTGAAAGTATTAGTGCTGAGATAATCATTGTCGGATGGGATTTGGAGGAAGCCCGTACATTTCCTGATAATTCCCGGGAATTTTTGGAAAAATTCAACGAGCTGATTGATGTTGGATCACCTGAGAATATTGAAATTAAAGCCCCTTTAATTGATTTAAATAAAGATGAAATTGTAAAATTAGGTAATCAATGCAACGCACCAATGGAATTAAGCTATTCCTGCTACAAAGGAAATGATAAACATTGTGGTGTTTGTGAAAGCTGTATGAGAAGAAAAAGAGGGTTTGAAAAAGCAAATATTAATGATTTAACTGAATATGAATCTATTCAATAACCATTAACAAGTCGCCTTTTGAAACTGCATCTCCTGGTTCAACGAAAATTTCCTTAACGACACCTTCCACTTCGGACTGAATATCATTTTCCATTTTCATTGCTTCAACTACAGCGATTGTTGAACCTGCAGTTACCTTATCCCCTACATTAACATTGAGTTTAACTACCATACCCTGTATTGCCGAGAAGACTCCTCCTTCAACAACACTGAATGATCCGTCATCACCCTCTTCGATTTCCATGAATCCTGTAGGCATGATTTTAACTTCATATACATCCCCGTCAACTTCAACGTTATATTGTGTTGGAATGCCGATTTCAGCGTCATTTGCAATTGAGAGAGGTTTGAGTTCCTCTTCAACAGCATCTCCCTTAAGGAATTTTGGAGCAATTGTTGGATATAGGGCATATGTTAAAGCATCTTCATCAGATTTGACAAAACCTTCCTTCATTCCCTCTTTTTTATATTTGTCAAATTCAGGTTCGAGCAAATCCGCAGGTCTGCATGTGATAACCTCATCTTCATCGATTATTTTTTGGGATATTTCCTTGTTGACTGGTTCCGGAGGTTTACCGTATTTTCCTTTCATATACTCTTTAACTTCATTGGATACTGTTTTATATCTTTCTCCACCCAGAACATTCATAACTGCCTGAATTCCAACAATTTGACTTGTAGGAGTTACAAGAGGAGGATATCCCATGTCTTTTCTTACACGAGGCATTTCCTCTAAAACGTCATCATATCTGTCAAGAGCGTTCTGTTCTTTGAGCTGTGAAATCAGATTGGAAAGCATTCCTCCAGGAATCTGATATAGCAGTACATCAGTATCTATACTTTCAGCGATAGGATCAAGCAACACAGCATATTTTTCTCTTATATCATCAAAGTATTCTTTTATTCTGTTTAATGCTTTTAAATCCAATCCTGTATCATATGGGGTTCCTTTAAGTGCAGCTACCATACTTTCTGTTGGTGGCTGTGATGTTCCCCAGGATAATGGAGAAATAGCTGTATCCAAAATGTCAACACCCGCCTGACATGCAGCATAATAACTGATTGGAGTCATACCGCTTGTACAGTGACAGTGCAAATCAACAAGTAAATCAGTTTCTTCTTTCAATTTGGATACTAATTCATAAGCGGCTGATGGAGTTATTAAACCGGCCATATCCTTGATTGCAACAGAATCACAGTCAAGTGCTTCAAGTTCTTTTGCCAATTCAACAAAATCATCCAAACTGTGAACTGGACTTAATGTGTAACTTATAGTTCCCTGCACATGAGCTCCCTGTTTCTTAGCAACCTTAATTGTTTTTTCCATATTTCTAATATCATTCAATGCATCAAAGACCCTAAAAATATCCACACCGTTTTCATAGGATTTTTCAACAAATTTTGTAACAACATCGTCAGGATAATGCTTATAACCCACTAAATTCTGTCCCCTTAAAAGCATTTGAATAGGGGTTTTATTGAATTCGGATTTTAAATTCCTTAATCTTTCCCATGGGTCTTCATTTAAAAACCTTATACATGTATCAAAAGTTGCTCCACCCCATGCTTCTACAGAGAAATAACCCACTTTATCCATTTCCTCAGCTATTGGAATCATATCTCTGGTTCTCATCCTTGTCGCGAGCAGGGACTGGTGAGCATCCCGAAGTGCAGTTTCAGTAAACCTTACTTTTGCCATAAATCAAACACCTCTTTTTTTATTATAAATCAATTATCTTTCTAAATCCCCATTGATAAATTTCTCAACATTATCATGGGCTTCATCATCGCTAAACTGGACTGGAGGGTGCTTCATAGTATATGATGATATTGAAGTCAGCTGTCCTCCAATTCCCCTGTCAATACCTAATTTGCAACACCTGATTGCATCAATAACACATCCTGCAGAGTTAGGTGAATCTTCAACACTTAATCTAAGTTCAATGTTCATCGGAACATCACCGAATGTACGGCCTTCCATCCGAAGGAAGCATAATTTGTTGTCATCCTGCCATGGAACATAATCACTTGGACCTATGTGAATATTGCGGTCATCCATTCTTTCACCAACAACTGCCTGAACGGCTTCAGTTTTGGATTCTTTTTTAGAATCAAGCCTGTCACGATTAAGCATGTTTAAAAAATCAGTGTTACCTCCCGTATTGATCTGGTAGGTTTTATCTAATTTAACACCTCTGTTCTTGAATAAATTAGCTAGTGTTCTGTGAGTTATAGTAGCACCAATCTGAGCTTTAATGTCATCCCCAACTATAGGTATTCCTTTGGCTTTGAACTTGGCATCCCATTCATCATCACTGACAATGAAAACAGGCATACAATTAACAAATGCCACACCTGCATCCAGAGCACATTGAGCGTAAAATCTGGCTGCCTCTTCAGATCCTACGGGCAGATAATTAACTAAAATTTCAGCACCACTTTCCTTCAGGGTTTCAACTATATCAGCAGGCTCCTCATCGCTGACAACAAAAGTATAATCATCATCATAGTTGGACATATGCTCGGCAACACCATCCAGAATGTGACCCATTTTTACTTCAACATCATATTTTGGAATATTTTTCTCAAAAACAGTTGTGCAGTTTGGTTTAGCAAAAATAGCTTCATCAACAGATTTGCCAACCTTTCTTGCATCAATATCAAAAGCTGCAACAACTTCAATGTCACTAGGAGAGTATCCTCCGATATCCCAATGCATAAGACCTATTACTTCCTCGGGATTTTTTCCGTCATAATAATGAATTCCTTGGATAAGTGAACTCGCACAATTACCCAATCCAACAATAGCAATTCTAATTTTATTCAAAGATAACACCAGCTATAAATTTAATAAGTATATAAATCAAATAAAATACTAATATATGTATTATTTAACATAGTTTATATAATTATTGTTTAAGTGGATTGTATATGAAAAAAATTATTTATATCGCATTTTATTATAATCATACAAATGAAATAGCTTCTAAAAGATTGCAGGGACTTGCCAAATACCTTCCGGAATACGGATTCGAACCTATAGTAATCGTACCGGAAACAGGAAATAAAATCCCTGAAAATAATATAAGAGTAGTTCAAACACCATACACTGATATGATGGATAAATTCATGCCAAAATCTGACTCAAAAGAAGTTTCAGCGCCTAAAAAAGAATCAAAACCAAATAAAATATTATCTAAAATGATACATTATGCAGGTGAAGTATTTGCATATCCCGACGGCATGAAATACTGGTACACACCGGCAATGAAGGAAACATCAAGAATAATTGAAAATGAAGACATATATGGAATAATATCCACTTCTTTTCCGGTAACATCACATATAATAGCACATGACTTGGCAGCAAAATATGACCTGCCATGGATTGCGGATTTAAGGGATTTATGGAATTTAAATCCATATATCAATCATTTTTTCATAAGGGATTACTCTGAAAGGAAACTGGAGAAAAAAACATTTGCAAATGCAAGTGTGCTGACAACCACAACCGAAATGGCAAGGGACAGACTGCAAAGCCTGCATCCAAATAAAAAAATCATTTCAGTACCATCCGGCTATGACCCAGATGATTTTAAGGATTTAAAACCTTCAAAAACAGATGACCAGTTAAGATTCATGTATGCAGGTTCACTTTATAACGGCAAACGTGACCCTACAATACTCTTCAGCGGAATAAAACAGCTTATTGATGAGGGAAAAATCGATTCGGATAAGATAACTCTTGATTTTTATGGGGACAGAGGCAATTTAGAGGAGCTTTCATCAAAATTTAAAATCACAGATATCGTTAATGTTAACGGTAAAATTCCTCACGACCAGGTTCTTAAGGAACAGATGAATTCTGACGTTTTGCTTTTAATCTCATGGATGGATGAAAAAGAAAAAATGTTCATACCGGGGAAAGTCTATGAGTATATGGGATGCAGAAAACCTGTACTGTCTATAGGCTACCGCGAAGGCTCACTTAAAGATATGATTGAAAAAACGAATATCGGATACCATGCGTCCAGCGAAGATGAAGCAAAGAAATATATTTATGAATACTACACGAAATATTTAAATAATGAGCTTGAATACAATGCCAATGAGTATGCTAAGGAATATACGATGAAAAACATGGCTAAAAGATATGCTGAAATTCTTGAGGAGATAAAATGAACCCCTACATTGAAATTATAAGACCCGGAAACGTTATAATGGCAATAATAGCTGTTGTTCTAATAGCTATTATTGATCATAGTATTTCAATACCAATAATACTTGCAATGCTGACTGTGCTGTTTGAAATAAGTGCTGGAAATGTAATTAATGATTATTTTGATTATAAAATAGATTTAATAAACAAACCGACAAGGCCAATTCCATCAGGTAAAATTAAGCTTAAAACAGCCAGAAATTATGCATACTTATTATTTGCATTAGGAACACTTTGCGGATTGGGCATATCATTATTAACCGGCAACTGGATAGTATTTGTTATAGTGCTGTTTTCAGATGTTGTTCTTTACTACTATGCATACAAATTAAAAACAACACCCCTAATCGGGAATCTGACAGTAGGATTTATGACAGGATTATGCTTTGTCTTTGCAGGATATTCAGTTGGAAATCCAAGAATAATACTTATTTCAATGATTTTAGGCTTTTTTGCATTTGTAATGACAAGTGCACGGGAAATAACAAAAGATATTGAAGATATTGAGGGGGATAAAGAAGAAGGTGCAAAAACACTGCCCATCCTTTACGGAAAGAAATTGTCCGCAGCAATAACATTCATCCTAATCATTATAGATTGTCTGCTATGTCCATTGCTGTACTTCAAAGGCATATTTTCAATATTATATCTGGCAATAATACTTATTGCAGTTATTATATTTGTTTACTCAGCTATTCTGATAATAAAAAAACAGGACGTGAAAACTGCAGCTAAAGTATCCAAATATTTAAAAATTGGAATGTTAATTGCATTCGTTTCATTTGCAATCGGATCTTTTCAGATTCTTTGATAAATGGAAACTTTACCAAATTCCTTAACTTTTGAATAATGGGTTAAATTAACATCTTCCAATCCAATATACCATGTTGCATTGTTTTCAAGAAGCTCTTCATCAAGCAGAACCGAATTACTTTCTCTGGTGGAAGGCATTTCCTTCTGCAGATACCACGTATACGCGCAACCTCTCTCTGCCAAAACAACACCTTCCTTATCTGAAATCCAGCTGCCCGCATTTTTTTCACAGGAAACTAAACTATCATCACTTATCGCATCAAAATGCACAACCGGAACATACAGCATAATCAGAATTACAATGAGTACAATTGCATATTTCAGATTATACTTTTTCACTTTAAATCCTTTAATATTAGTAATTAGCGATTCAAAACCAAAAATTAATATAAATACAAATCCAGGAGCCATTGAAGTAAAGTATCTGTCAGCTTTTACAAGATGAGCAGAGAAAAATATCAGATAAGCCATGAATATTGCAAACATTGAGATGTTAAATGCAATGAATGGAAATGAAGAATCGGAAATATTATCAACCGAATCACTTTTAAGGATAATCTTATTAAGGGAATAGCTAAATAAAAACATACCTGCAAACACCAGTATTTCTGAATAAATAAATGAAAACAGACTGGCCGTAAAAAATGAAACGAGGATTATTAAAACGGAAACGAAAAACAGCAGGTAAAATAATTTTGCATTAAACTTCCATCTGAAAACGTTTATACTGTCATCTTTAATTTTTTTAAATGAATCCCTTAATTTATCCTGAAACAAGTATATTGCAATACAAATTCCAATACCCGCTATTATTAGTACTACTAAACTTGCAATCATCCGTTCAGAAGAAATATAGCTTGTTAATCCTTTAATATAGAAAAACAAATCATTTCCTACAAGTTTGCCGTTGTGTGTGGCGGCAGTGGAAGTTTTTGAGGAAACTTCGCCTGCCTGATTTAAAAATCCTAATGGAATATTATAAATAAAATAATAGGTGAAAAAAGGCAGTGCAGTTAAAGCACCTGCTATAATTCCACCGGCAATATTTTTAAAGTGCTTTTTAATATTGCCCAGTATATCCGGCTTGGCCAGGAAATATAAAATCATAATTGCAAATACAAGACCTCCAAGGTACTTTGTAAAAAAGCTTAAAATACCCAATGGAAAAGCCAGATAAAAATATTTCTGATTACTCTCAACACCCTGAATAAAGAAATACAGTGCCCATATAACCAGCGCTATGAAAGAAATATCAAGTGTTCCGTTGGCAACCCAAGTCAAGTTGATACTTAATGTAGCATATAAAAAAGCTCCAAAAAAGGCATAAAAATTATTAAATTTCAACTTGAGAATATAAAACATTCCCATTATTCCAACAAAATAAAATAATCCAGTAGTTATGAAAATGCTTGATTCAGATACAAATCCCAATCTAAAAAGAATAGAAGTTAAAAATGGAATAAGGGGAGGCAAATAATTAATATGTTTATATCCTCCAATTTCAACACCTGAAAAACGTAATGCTCCTATTAAATAGAAAAAAACATCCCTATAGGAATGACCAAGAATATTATGAGTGGAATTAAAATAAATACACAATGCAGTAATTACCAAAGCAAAAATAGCAATAGCAAGTGTTGTCATTTTATTTTCAAAAGAATTATTCAAAATTTAACCTCCTTCAGCTTATACATATATTGTAATTCAGCATAATTAAATATTTAAGTATCACAGGTCACAGAACAAGATGACAGTCCAATTGTTGGCAAAAATTATCAATGTCGTCAACTTAATTTTTGATTTCATGTTTTTTTTCTGATTTTCATGTCGGTTTGTAGTTGATGTTGAATTTTCGTTGTTTTTTCTTGTTTCTGGTTGTTGTTGGGTTTTTGACATTTTTGTTTGG
>CADBPS010000078.1 GCA_902796575.1 uncultured Methanobrevibacter sp.
AACACAAATTAACACCAATAAAATAATAATAATCTAATAATTTAAAAACAAAGAGTTAAAATAAAAAAATCAACTTGACGACATTGCTAAAGATTATAAATATTCCGGTGGTGAACAACCAACCAATTTCACCATGAATAAAATATTGACAATAAACGGTAATGGCCACAAAATTGATGGATCTGGCCTTTCCACTGGAGTATTCATCCAAAATAATCATTTTAGTTCCGGAGATTACGGGCTTAGCATAAGCAATCTTATTATCACAAATGTTAACGCCTCAATAATTGTAAGTTCCGGAATTCAATTCAATAATGTAACTGTTACAAACTGTAATGCATATACTATTCTTGATGCTACAAACGGTGGGGGATCCAGTATTTTATCAGACTCCAGGTTCATTGACAATACTGCAAATCATATTCTCTTTACAGATTATATGAATTTCAAAAGGATAGATAAAAACGTATTTTTAAATAACTCTATTAACGCTACTGTTATTCACATTAACGGTGGCCTTGAAAGCCTATCCAACAATGTATTCATAAACGATAATAATGAAGTCTATGTTAAAGGGGATCTTTCTGAAGTATCTGGAAATTACAATGGGTCTGACGGAATAACAATTAACGGTTCTGATAAAATTAATGCATCGTCAGTTTACACTTTCAGCATAGAAAATAAAAATTTACCTGAATTTGAATTAATGGCATATATTAATCCTGTATTTGCTGATTTAAACACTACGTCTGTTATTTTAGGTGGTGGAAAAACAGCTTCTTTAACTGTAACTCCTGTAAATACAGGTTCTGCAAATTTAACAATAGGTTCAGGTTTGGTATGTAATCCTATTGGCACAAAAGAAATAAGCACTGAAGTCAGTAAAATTGGCACCAATATTACTTTAACCAATGAAACATTCAACTTACAGATTTTAGGCAATGTTTCTGCAGGTGCTGCCTTAACTCCTGCAGATGCAGGTACTCTTTCTTATGCTTCCAGTAATGAATCTGTTGCTAAAGTAGAAAATGGAACTATAATAGCTATGGGTGAAGGTATTGCCAATATTACTGTTTCATTTGATGGAAATGCCAATTATTCGGCTGCTGAAAGCAAAGTCATCACAGTCAATGTCAGCAGGATACCTACCGAGATTCGCACAGGATATGACACATTTGATATTGCGGCCGGTACCAATGATACTCTTGATGTTATTATTGTTCCGGATAATGCGGGCAATCTTACTTTTGTTTCCGGCAACACTTCTATTGTAACTGTTAATGATGAAGGTGTCATTGTAGGTGTTGCTGTAGGCAGCGCTAACATTACAGTTTCATTCAAAGGAAATGATATCTATGCTGCCAGCCAAAACAAAACAATTCTCGTCAATGTCAAAGAGCTTGCGGAAATGAACATTACTGCTGATGAAATTACTGTCGGTGATAATTTAACAATCAATGTAGTATTACCTGAAAATGCAACAGGAAATATATCTGCTGTCGTTGGCAATACAACATACACTGCTAATGTTACCAATGGTTCTGCCAGTTTAATCATTCCTAATTTAACTGATGGTAATTATGTTATTCCGGTTAAATATTCTGGTGATGATACCTTCGCACCATTAACTCGCGAAATCAATGCTACCGTCAATCCGGATTTCAACCTCACTGTTTCAGATGTTGATAAATATTTCGGAGGCAACGAATCATTGATTATCAGTGCCGCAGACAACGAAGGCAATCCGTTAAATAATGTAACTGCCAAAATTGTCATTAATAATAAAACATCAGGTCGTCAAATAACGAATGGTACTGCTGTATTTCCTATTAATTTACCTCCTGGTGAATATGTTGCAAGCGTAACCGTAAACAATTATACCAAAGAAGCTAATGTAACTGTCAAATCAACTGTTAATGCAAGCGATATGAAAAAATACTACAGAAACGGAACTCAGTTCTATGCCAGTTTCCTTGACAGCGAAGGCAATATATTAGCCAACCAAAATGTTTCATTCAACATTAACGGTGTATTTTATAATCGTAAAACCAATGAAAACGGTACCGCTAAATTGAATATTAACTTACCTGTCGGTAATTATACTATTACATCAACCAACCCTGCTACAGGTGAAAATGCTGCAAACAATATTACTGTACTCTCCACCATTACTGGTGATGATATTGTCAAATACTATAAAAACGGTACTCAATATACTGCTACTTTCCTTGACGGTGAAGGTAATCCTTTAAATAACGGTACTGCATCATTCAACATTAACGGTGTAATGTACGGTCGTAAGATTGTTAACGGTACTGCTAAACTTAATATTAATTTACCTCCTGGAAACTATACCATTACAGCTATGAATCCAGATAACAATCAGACATTCTCCAACAATATTGAAGTTTTAACGACAATCATTACAGATGATTTATTCATGTATTCAAATGATAGAATTCCATTTGTGGCTCATATCATCAGCGGCAACAGCAGTTCTGTTTTTGACGATATAAAATTGGATTTAAGCAATATTACTGATGTTTTATCCAAATTCAATGTCAGGGACATTTCAAAACTCAACACAAGTGATGTTCTGAATTTAGTTTCAAAAATCTCAAATGTCACAGCAGATATCGGTGATATAGCTGCTAAACATAACATTACTGCATTCAATTCCATTATTGGCAATATCAAAAACCACACTGGCAATCTGACCGATATTGTTAATTCAATTAACAACGGCACTCTTATTTCATTAATTAATGAAGCTGCCTCTAAACTCAATGCAACTTTAGTAAATCTTACTGAAGCATTTAAAAAAGTCACAGTCATTAACGGCACTGAAGTTGACATAAATGCTACTTTAGCTAAGTTAACTAATTATGTAGATTTTATTTCCAAGTTTAAAGTTGAAAATATTGCAGGATTCAATGCTACCAAATCATTGGAGTTCATTAAGGATTTATTGAATACTACTTCAAATATTGCTGCAATGCTTCCGTCATTTGACGTTAACAGCTCTACATTAATCAGTCCTATTCTCAATAATATTAACATTAGCTCTTTCAATTTATCCGAAAGTATTAAAGCTATTGATAATGGAACACTTATTTCGTTAATTAATGGTATTGCAGGTAACCTTAACGTTACTTTAGAAAACCTTACTAAAGGTATTGGCCTGTATGGTGATCCTGAAGCTCCTGCAGTTAATGTTACTGTTAAATTTAACATTAACGGTGTATTGTATACAAGAACAACTAATGCAACCGGTGATGCTAAGCTGAATATTAACTTGCCTGTCAAGGATTATGTCATTACCACCACGTATAATGGCCTCAGTGTTGCAAATAACATTAAAGTTGCTGAACAGTTTCGCATCTTCACCAGCTTATCCTCTTATTTCTAGTGTTGCAAATAACATTAAAGTTGCTGAACCTTCTGAAAAAATGTAGATTTTTTGAGGATTAATTTCCTCAACTTATTTTTTTTAACTGCCACACATGTATATCCAATACTAATTTTTATATTTCCTATTATTGCATCATTCTTAAATCATTGGCAGGCACCATTATTAGTGATGTTATTTAAAAAAGTATTGTAAATATTGATTGAAAAATTAATATAAATGCTCAGAATGTCGATGCCACATAACAGTTACTTTGAATTTTTTGTGCTGTCAAAGAAATAGAGTTCAGTTAATGATATAAATTTGTATTTTTTAAAAAAAGGAATATAAGATAATGTTATCTTATATTAATTCGACTTTTAGTTTTCCAATCTTTGGAGCCAGATAATTATAAAATATTGCAACCAGTACACATGCAATGAATGAAGTAATAAATCCTCCCAATATGCTTAATAATGTTGTCAGTATATCATTACCGTTAATAATCATTATTATTCCACTGATAATATTTATAATAAGGCTTATTGCACTGATAGCTACTGCAAAATTAACAGGTTCCAGTGAATCAAGTATTGTATAGCTGCCTTCACTGCTGAGCTCAACGGTAATTCCCCTTTCACTGTTTCCCAAAATATTGTAGATATATGTTGAAAGCAATGTAATACATAAGGTTATAATTAAAATAATTAATAATCCTGCTAATATTACTAGGGGACTGTTAAGAATCATCATTATTTGATATAATGCAAGAGCAGCTTCATTCTGTGCAGAATACATAAGTACTGTTAGCATAGAATTTAAAATCATTGGTAAAATAAATGAAACAGCTAAATAAACAATCACTGTTATTATTATTGTTATTAAAGATGCTAAAATTGTTGTTTCTTTTGAAGATATGCTTTTAATGTAGTTTCCTTTAATATCAAATTTAACTCCACCAATTTTTTTGGACAGTATATTGTAAAGGGTTGACTGCATAAAGTATGAAAACACGCTCCATATCAATGTTCCAAAGATAATTGTCGGAAGGATATAAATCATTATCCCGACGCTTCCAGGCACCGCCACTGCAAAAAATCCAATTAAAATCATTGAAACTATGATTGAAATGAGAACTGAAATCCCGGTCAATACAGTGGTGTAGTGTGCTACATCAATTGATTTTAATTCCTTTAAAGTCATTTTAATCACTTCTAAAACCATGTTTTTGAATCTTCAATAAGCTCATCAATAATTGTTTCTATAGATCCGGTGTATGTGTGAGGATCCATTATTTTATCAACATCGTCCTGATTTAAATATTTCGTGACCTCTTCATCTTCAAGTATAAGTTCTCCGAGCAGTAATTTTTCCTTATTTGCTTTAATGGCATTTTTTCTGACTATTCCGTAAGCGGTCTGTTTTCCCATACCTGCTCTTGTAAGTTCAGCCATTAATCTTTCAGCCATTATAAGACCGTTAGTATAATTGAGGTTTCTTTCTATGTTTTCATCATAGAATACAAGATTGCTCATTAGTTTGATTGTCAGATTTAAAATGTAGTCTGTTAAAATGCAGCTTTCCGGAAACATTATCCTTTCACATGATGAATTTGTTAAATCCCTTTCATGCCATAGGGGATTATTGTCCAGTGCAGCATTAACATATGATTTTACGATTCTTGCAACACCACAGATTCTTTCAGCAGTTATAGGATTCATTTTATGAGGCATTGTACTGCTTCCTACCTGTTTTTCAGGATCGAAATATTCTCCGACTTCCATTATTTCTGTTCTTTGAAGGCTTCTAATTTCCAGAGCTATTTTATCCAGTGTTGAAGCAATATTTGCCAGAGTTGATATGAATTCAACATGATTGTCTCTTTGAACTACCTGATTTGTTATTTTTGCAGGAGGTAAATCAAGGATTCTTGCAACATTTTTGTGTATTTTCCAGCCGTCACTTCCAAGTGCTGCGGTTGTTCCGACTGCACCGTCCATCATTCCAACACAAACATTTTTACGGGCATGTTCCAGTCTGTCGTATTGTCTGTGAAGTTCATCTGCCCATAGAGCAAATTTCATACCGTATGTTGTTGGAAGTGCATGCTGGCCGTGTGTACGTCCGATACATACTTTCATCTTATTGTCCTGGGCTAATTCCAGCATTAGTTTGGTTAATCTTTCGACTTTTTCTTCCAAAACATCTATGGAGTCACGGATCAGCAGTGAATTTGATGTGTCTACAATATCATTTGATGTGGCTCCAAAATGAACATATTCTCCTGCTCCATCATCACAAACCTCAGTTATTCCCTTGGACAGTGCTGCAATATCATGATTGGTTTCACGTTCTATTTCATTAACTCTTTCCAATTTAACATAATCTGTATTTGCCTTTCGTGCAATTTCATCAGCTACTTCCTTCGGTATTATTCCAAGCTCTCCTTCTGCCTGTGCAAGTGCTGATTCAACATCTAACATTCTTTGTAGTTTATTTTCAGATTCCCAAATGTTTTTCATTTCAGGAGTTCCATATCTAAATTCTATTGGATGAATTGCCATCATTTATCACCTCTATTTATATTACCTATATATTCAGTAAGGTTTATATATTATTCAATAAATACATATTCATCGTAAGATTTTTTTTACTTGTATTAAGTCTAGGTGATTTTTTGGAAACAAAAATAAAATTGTTTCGCCGTATAAGAGGAATAACTCAGGAAGAGTTGGGTAATGCTGTGGGTGTAACGCGCCAAACGATAAATGCTTTGGAAAATGCCAGGTACAATCCTTCACTGTTGTTGGCCTATAGAATAACAAAAGAATTAGGATTAAACTCAATAGAAGATGTTTTTATTTTTGATGAGGGGGATTTGAAATGATATTGGATATTTACAAGGATGCTTTTGAATTTTCAGGTAGAAAAATTCCAAATCTACTGATTTTAGGTGTTTTATCATTTTTATATTTCCTAATTATTCCGGGAATATTGTTTTACGGTTACGAATACCGTGTTATCAAACAATCAACCCAGAGTATGATAAACGGGAAAGATGAACCTCCAAAGTTTGACGATTTTAAGAAAATGTTCATTGATGGTCTGAAATATATTGCTGTTGCTATTGTATACTTGTTAATTCCAATAATTATCTTTATAGCTGCCAGCTTTACACAGGGTGCAGTTAATGTTGTTTTGATTATTTTAGGTATTATTGTGGGTATTATATCTAATTTATTGCTTTGTGTTGCAATTCCACACATGGCTAATAATGATGATTCACTGTCTTCAGCATTTTCTATTTCTGAGATAACTAAAATAATAGCTTCAATCGGATATGGCAGATTCTTACTTGCTTTTATAGGAATTGTATTGATATCTGCTGTAGTATTTGCCGTTGTATTCGTTTTGTTAATGATTGTCCTTGTATTGCTAACTGGTGTGTCAGCATCATTTTCAATAGGCAGTGTTGAATCAATGGGTCTGGTTTCGAATATTGTGATGAATGCCGTGTTATTATTTATAGTTGCACCATATATGGCTTTATTCCAAAGTCGTTGTGTTGGATTATTGTATAATTTAGGAAGTTAAATCTTCCAATTTTCTTTTTTTGTCATAATCTTTTTTATATTAACATCACTATACTATACTATAATGTCTGGTTTGAATGATGCTCTTAAAAAAATAAGAATAGTTGAGGTTTTAATTGTAATTATTGCTTTGACTTGCGTTTTATTCTTATTTAAACTTTTCAATTTCGAGCTAAGTGATGATTTAATATATCTGGGTGTGATAATATACTTTGCATACAGATTAAGATTTTACGGTGAAGACTTTAAGGAGGATATCAAAGGTATATTTTCAAAAATTTCACCTAAATCACTGGCTACAATAGTTCTTGTAAATGTATTTTTTTCATATGGGATGATTTATCTTTCAATCTATGCGTTGAAGATTGTTCCAGGATTGGATTCTTTTATAGGGATATCTTCACTGTCCATGTCAATTGGCCAGATATCGGGATTTTTGCCGATTCTGTCTACAGTAATAATATCACCCATTTCTGAAGAATTACTGTTCAGGGGCGTTTTTTTAAACAGACTTAATCTGGTAGTTCCAACAACGTTTGCAATATTGGTCACTTCAATAATTTTCGGATTGCTCCATGACTACTCAAATATAATATCTGCCGTAGTATTTGGAATATGCATGTGTATAATCTACATAAAGACTCAAAACATCTTTGTATGTATTTTAGCCCATTTCATCAATAATCTTCTGGCGGAAATAATATTTTTCCTTGATTCAGGAAATCTGATATTTACAAATGATGTTTTTATAATTCTTATCTCAATATTGGCAGTTGTTTCGTTTTACCTGATAATCAAATCTATACATACTGAATGGAAACATATTAAATAAGGGGGTTGAAACTTTGAATATTAAAAAAATAGGTTTATTATTGATATTTGTCGGAATAATAATTTCAGTAATCTTTGTCCATAAACATGAATTTCTCGTTCCGGCATTAACTGTAACAATGCTTGGGTTTTTCATTACTCTTGTAGGATTTTTGGATGATGTCAGAAAAAGAAAGAAAATCAATGACCAGTTGGATAATGATATTGTAACGATAATTCAGCCGTTAATAACAAAATATTCAAATATGAACAAAGAATACAAGGCACAGTTTAAAGGTGAGGAATACGCTCAAAAAAGACTGGAAATTAACGAAAGCCTTGAAAGGGAACTCACAGAAAAACTGCCATATCTCGAGTCAAGAGAAATCAAGAAAATAGTCATAGAATTCAATCGTGAACAGGATAAAATGGATCAATAGAGTAATATTCCTTTTAACCATCATTTTATTTTATAAAACTTATTTATATTAATCATTTAATTTACATATGCTATCTTATTATCCGGCAGTTTAAATTAATCAAGTTAACAACTTCAGCTACTACCTTAAAACTCTATCAGAATTACAGATACAACAATACCAATTGATTCAAATTTGCCGCAACAGGTATCGGCACTGATAAATCAATTATAATTGACGGTAAAGGTTACAGTATTGGCGTTGACGCTAAGACCATGGGGTTATCTACAAACATTTGTAACAGTAGCGGTCAGGCAAAATTAAACATCAATCTCCCAAGAGGAATACATCATAACATCTACTTACAATGATTTAAGCATTGGAAACAAAATTACTGTAACTGATTAGAGGAATTCCATATTCTTTATTTTTTTCTTTTTTTATTGTTTTTTGTTTACTGTTGTTTTGCTCATTTTCTTTTATTTTTCATGTTTTTTGTATACAATTTGTTCATTGCATAATTTTAATGTACATTTTATCACTACAAAGTATTAAATAATACATCATTTAAATTATCTTATAGGGATGTTAACGGGAATTTAAAAAATAAATTTCAAACTGCAATTATTGAGTTCAATTTTCAAATTCAAGAAAAAATTTTCAAATCAAATCTTCGTTTCTGTTGACATCCCTAACTATTTATCAAATTTTATTGTGACCTACATGTACTATCCAACCATTGATGATTTAAGAAAAATAGCTGAAAATAGTGAGTATAAAAGAATACCTGTTTCATATGAATTATTGTCTGATATTGCTACACCTATTGAAGTTTTAAGAATTTTAAAGGATATCAGCAATCATTGTTATATGCTTGAAAGTGTTGAGGACAGTGAAAAATGGGGAAGATATACTTTTTTAGGTTTTGATCCGCTGCTGGAATTTACATGTCAAAATAACAAAGTTCAAATCAAGGGAGATTTGAATTTCAATCAGCTGAATGATGAAACTGTTACTATTGAAACTGATAATCCAAAGGAAATAATCCGGGATTTAATCACTCAGAACAAATCTCCAAAAATTGATGGATTGCCTTCATTTACCGGAGGCTTTGTAGGTTATTTTGCTTATGATTATATCAAATATTGTGAACCCTCCCTTAATCTCAGCTGCGATAATCGCGATCAGTTTAAAGATATTGATTTAATGTTTTTTGATAAGGTTATAGTCTTTGACAATCTCTATCAGAAAATAATTATCATTATAAACATGAAAACTGATAATCTGGAAAGTAATTATGAAAAAACGTGCAGGGAACTGGAAAGAATAGCTAATTTAATTAAATATCATAAATCTTTTAATCATAATCCATTAAAGTTAAAGTCTGATTTTAAAGCATTGTTTTCAAAAGAAGAGTATGTTCAGATGGTTGATGAAGCCAAAAGATATATTCGTGAAGGAGATATCTTTCAGGTTGTTTTATCGAATCTGATTGAAGCGGATATTGAAGGCAGTCTGTTTGATGTTTACAGGATTTTAAGAACCACCAATCCGTCCCCTTATATGTTTTACCTTTCCAGTGATGATATTGAAATAGCCGGTGCTTCTCCTGAAACTTTGGTTAAAGTTAACGACGGCAAGCTGTTTACTTTTCCGTTAGCCGGAACAAGACCTCGTGGAAAAACTGACAAGGAAGATTTGGAACTTGAAAAGGATTTGCTTTCAGATGAAAAGGAATTGGCCGAGCATAATATGCTGGTTGATTTGGGACGTAACGATGTCGGTAGAATCTCTGAATTCGGTTCAGTTAATGTGGACAAATACCTCTCCATTGAAAGATTTTCTCATGTGATGCATATTGGTTCTACTGTTTCAGGTGTTTTAAGGAAGGACTTGGACGCTATCAGTGCAATTGACTCCATTTTGCCTGCCGGAACATTATCAGGTGCTCCTAAAATAAGGGCATGTGAGATTATTAATGAACTTGAAAATAACAAAAGAGGAATCTATGGTGGAGCTATTGGATATATTGATTTAAGCGGTAATTTGGATACCTGTATTTCAATCAGAATAGCTTTTGCACGTAATAACAAAGTTTTCATCAGATCCGGTGCAGGTATAGTTATTGACAGTGTTGGAGAAAATGAGTTCGATGAATGTATGAATAAGGCGGCAGCCGTTATCAATGCTTTAAAAATGGCTGATGGTGGGGTATAATGATTCTTTTAATAGATAACTATGACAGTTTTGTATATAATTTATATCAGTTAATCGGGGAGTTTGACAGGGATATTTGCGTTAAAAGAAATGACGGGATAACTTTGGATGAGATTAAAGAGCTTAATCCTGATGCAATCATTTTGTCTCCAGGTCCGGGAAAGCCTGCTGATGCGGGGTTATGTCGTGATATTATAGGTGAATTTTATTCTGAGATTCCCATTTTAGGCGTTTGTCTGGGTCATCAGGTTATCTGCGATGCATTTGGAGGGGAAATATCCTATGCCAAAAGACTGGTTCATGGCAAATCCTCTGATATCCAGTTAAATGATGATTTGATTTTTAAAAATCTTGATTCGAAGATAAATGTTGGTCGTTATCACTCTTTAAGCTTAATTGAATCCACTTTGCCTGATGAACTTGAAGTACTGTCCAAATCACTGGATGATGGTGAAATTATGGTTGTAAAGCATAAAAATTATCCTGTTTACGGATTTCAGTTTCATCCGGAGTCAATTTTAACCCCTGACGGTTATACTTTACTTGAAAATTTTTTTGATGTGATATAATGATTAAGGAGTCAATTCTAAAGGTTTGTCAAAATCAGGATTTATCCTATGATGAAGCCTATGAAACAATGGATGAAATCATGGCAGGAAAGGCAAGTGAAATTCAGATGAGTTCCTATTTAACCGCCATGGCCATGAAAGGCGAAAGCATTGATGAGATTACCGCTTCAGCTGAAGCTATGAGGAGCCACTGTGTCAGACTGTTAAACGATGAGGATGTTCTTGAAATTGTGGGAACCGGAGGCGACAATTCAAATACATTCAATATATCCACCGCATCATCAATTGTAATATCGGCTGCAGGTGTTCCTGTTGCCAAGCACGGAAACCGTTCAGCATCAAGTAAATGCGGTGCTGCTGATGTACTCGAACGGCTGGGTGTTGACATTAACGTCAGTCCCAAAAAATCACTTGAATGTCTGAAATTAAATAACATCTGTTTTCTGTTTGCCCAGAATTATCATATTGCAATGAAATATGTTGCAGGCGTTAGAAAGGAGCTTGCAATAAGAACGATTTTTAATATTTTAGGTCCCCTGACCAATCCCGCTGGTGCATCAATGCAGGTGCTTGGAGTTTATGACAGGCAGCTGGTGGAACCTCTGGCAAATGTGCTGAACAATCTTGGTGTTAAATCAGCAATGTCCGTTTACGGAATGGATGGGATGGATGAAATATCTGCAAGCGACAAGACATTTGTTTGTGAACTTAAAGACGGCGAAACCTCTTCATATGAAATTTCCCCCGAGGATTTCGGATTTGAAAGAGCAAATAAAAATGATTTAATCGGTGGTAATCCCGAGGAAAATGCTCAAATCATCCGCAATATTTTCAGTAATGAAATGGGACCTAAAAGAAATGCCGTTGTACTGAACTCTGCTGCTGGATTATATGTTGCAGGAAAAGCTGATTCGCTTGATAAGGGTGTCAGTATGGCTGAAAAAATAATAGATTCTGGGGATGCCCAAAAACAGCTTGATAAATTTATTAATTTTAAGGTTGATTAGATGTTAGATGAAATAATTCAAAAAACAAAGGAAAGAATAGCTTTTGAAAAATCAATTATTCCTCTGGATGACTTGAAAAGGGAAGTTTCATACATGGATATTACTCATGACTATCCCTTTGAAAAAGCCTTGCTGAATGATGATATTTCAATTATTGCAGAAGTGAAAAAAGCATCTCCATCAAAAGGAGTAATTTCACAGGATTTCGATCCTCTTCAAATAGCAAAAGATTATGAATCAGGCGGTGCAGATGCCATATCCGTTTTAACCGAACCTTATTTTTTCAAAGGCGATGATGAGTATTTAAGGGATATTGCCCGAGATGTCACACTTCCTGTTCTTAGAAAAGACTTTGTTGTTGACGAGTATATGATTTATCAGGCCAAATTACTTGGAGCATCAGCAGTACTTTTAATCGCTGCCGTTTTGGATATTGTTTCCCTGAAAAAATACATTGATTTGGCCTATGAACTGGGATTATCTGCAATTGTAGAGGTTCATGACAGTACTGAAATGAGAAAAGCTCTTAATATAGGTGCCAAAATTGTAGGTGTCAACAACAGGGACTTAAGAGATTTCACTGTAGATATTGAAAATAGTATCAGTCTACGTAGATGTGCTGGTGAAGATATCATATTTATTTCTGAAAGTGGCATTAAAACAAAGGAAGACATAAGTAAATTAAAAGAAAATAATATTGATGCGGTTTTAATTGGCGAAACATTAATGAAAAGTGATGATAAGAAGGCCAAGATTTCGGAGCTGAAGAATGGTTAAAATCAAAATATGTGGATTAAGGCGCTTTGAGGATATAGAAATCGTAAATAAATACAAACCTGATTACATTGGTTTTGTATTCGCCGACAGTCCCAGGAAAATAACTTATGATTTGGCCTGCCAGTTAAAGGCTAATCTGGATTCTAAAATTAAATCTGTTGGTGTTTTTGTCAACGAAGATGTTGATACTATTGCTGAATTATGCAGAAATGGAATTATTGATGCCGTGCAGCTTCACGGTGAAGAAGATGAATCATACATCTGTGAACTGAAGGAAAAAACAGATAATGTTGAAGTAATAAGAGCTGTTGTAATTTCAGACGACGGGAATCTGGAAGAATATGAAAATTCAAATGCAGATTATTTGCTGCTTGACAGCGGAAAAGGGAGCGGAAAAACATTTAACTGGAATCTCGTTAATGGAGATTCAAATAAAAAATTATTCATTGCCGGCGGGTTAAATTCAGATAACATCTCTCAGGCAATAAATGAATTTAATCCCTATGCTGTTGATTTAAGCAGCAGTCTGGAAAGCAACGGTTTTAAAGATGAGTTAAAAATAAAAAAAATCATGGAGGTTGTTAAGTTGTCCAAAGGGCGTTATGGTGAATATGGTGGTCAGTACACATCAGAAACACTTATGAATGAGCTGTTTTACCTGGAAGAACAGTATAATCATTATATGCATGATGAAGAGTTTGTATCTCAACTGAATTTTTTACTAAAGGAATATGCGGGAAGACCTTCACTTTTATATTATGCTGAAAGAATGACAAAAGATCTCGGCGGAGCTAAAATCTATCTTAAAAGAGAGGATTTAAACCACACGGGCGCACATAAAATAAACAATGTTTTAGGACAGGTTTTGCTGGCTAAAAAAATGGGTAAAACCAGAGTAATTGCAGAAACCGGTGCCGGACAGCATGGGGTGGCTACAGCAACAGCAGCAGCACTGCTTGACATGGAATGTGAAATATTCATGGGAGAAACAGACACCAAAAGACAGGCGCTGAATGTTTATCGTATGGAACTGCTTGGAGCAAAAGTCCATTCAGTCAAATCAGGAACAAAAACATTAAAAGATGCGGTAAATGATACATTCAGAGATTGGATTGGAAGAGTACATGATACAAATTATGTTATAGGTTCAACAATGGGTCCTCACCCTTTTCCAATGATAGTAAGGGATTTCCAATCTGTAATAAGTGCTGAAGCCAGACAGCAAATCCTTGAAAAGGAAGGAAAACTTCCAACAGCAGTAATTGCATGTGTCGGTGGGGGAAGCAATGCAATGGGAGCATTCTACAATTTCATTGAAGATGAAGATGTAATATTAATCGGATGTGAAGCCGGAGGAAAAGGATTGGATACCTCATATAATGCAGCTGCCCTAAACAAGGGAAAAATAGGAATATTTCATGGAATGAAATCAATATTCAACCAGGGTGAATACGGCCAGATTGCACCTGTATATTCAATTTCAGCAGGCCTAGACTACCCTGGTGTCGGTCCGGAACATGCATATTTAAGAGACTCCAAAAGAGCTGAATACGTAGCAATAACTGATGATGAAGCGGTAAATGCATTTGAATATCTCTCAAGAATGGAAGGAATCATACCGGCTATTGAAAGTTCACATGCAGTTGCACATGCAATGAAAATAGCACCTCAAATGAATGAAGATGACATAATAATCGTATGCCTGTCCGGAAGAGGAGACAAGGACGTCAAATCAATAGCAGAATACAGGGGAGTTGATTTAAATGACTAAGATTAAAAACGCTTTCAGTGACGGTTGTGCTTTTATAGGATTTTTAACAGCAGGAGATCCCAACATAGAAAAAACCGTTGAATATATTTTGGCTATGGTTGATGCTGGATGTGATTTGGTTGAAATCGGAATTCCATTTTCAGATCCTATGGCTGAAGGAGTTGTAATTCAGGATGCCAATGTACGCGCTTTAAAAAACAGCACCACAACTGACGATGTATTTGAAGCGGTTAAGGCAGTACGTCAAAAAACTGATGTTCCGATAGTATTTTTAACATACATTAATCCCGTATTCTTCTACGGTTATGATGAATTCTTTAAAAAATGTCAGGATTATGGGGTGGACGGAATAATCGCACCTGATGTGCCGTATGAAGAAAAAGGGGAAATTGCAGATTATGCAGATAAATATGATGTTGATGTAATTTCACTGATAGCTCCAACATCCAAAAAGAGAATACAGAAAATAGCCGGTGAAGCTGAAGGATTCATATATGTTGTCTCTTCATTGGGTGTTACCGGAATGCGTTCTGAAATCAAAACAGATTTAGGCGAAATTTTGGGAGATATTCGTGAAGTCACTGATTTGCCCCTTGCAGTCGGTTTTGGAATTAACACTCCTCAGCAGGCAGAGGATATATCAAAAATAGCTGATGGCGTTATTGTCGGAAGTGCAATAGTAAAAATCATTGAAGAACATGGTGAAAATGCCGCTGACGAGATTAAAAATTATGTTTCCGCAATGAAAAAGGCATGCTCAGGTTAAACTTTGCTGTAAAAATAGAATTAGGATAGAATTTAATTCTTGCTATCCTTTAAATGGGTTTGAACTGTTATAAGTTTTATTTCCAACGCTCAATGAGTAATCTCCATAGTTAATATCTCCGGAAACTTCCAGAGCAGAAACAGAACTGTCACCAGTTAAAGTCCATGTGGAACCACTTGTCACATTAACCGTTGTGTTTCCTGTGGAATTGATAGCTCCTTTAAATTCGGTATTTTTCATATTCCATGTAAGGGAACTGATAGAATCAACAGTAATATTGCCGTCTATTTTTTCACTGTCTGTGTTTAACTCAACAATTCCTCCATTGGATCCGGTATTTCCCCACTGATTTTGACTGGATGCTTCCAGAAACGTTGTGCTTCCGAAGTTTAATTCAGTATTTTTCAAATCAATTACACATGCAGTATTCGTTACATGAAACATTGGAGCTTCCTTATATACTGGGGATTCTTCAGGAATTGTAAGCTTTGAGTTTTCAGCAATGAAATGGCTTGTTCCGATATTTGCATCTCCGCTCATGGATTGATAGATGAAAATTCCACCTAAATCAACATACTTGTTTCCATCCTGTCTGTTACCTCCGCCGTAACCTGTTAAATCACAATTTGAAAGTTCAATGGAGTTTTTACCTTCAATACATGCAATCTGTGAGACAAATGATGTTCCTTTTGAATTTTCAAGGGTTATGTTTCCGGTTGAATATATTAAAGGAGATCCTCTACCGTCACTCTTACTGACACCGGTATTGATTTCAGAGTTTTTAACATGGACTTCACCTTCTCCGCGGTCTGTTGCAAGACCTGCACAGCTTTGGCCGTTTGTGTTGATAATTACATTTTCAGCACTGATTTTACCGTTGTATGTAGCATCAAGTCCTCTTGATTTATCGGAGTATGTTGTAATTTTTACGTTGTTAATCTTGGCCTCTGTTGTTCCGGAAATACCTGTTTCACCAGGCTGTCCGCCATTGCCGTTAGGTGCTTGTCCGTTGTTGTCCTGTGATTGTGGTTTTTCTGGTGGTTGTGTTCCGTTATTGTCTGGTGCTTGTCCGTTGTTGTCCTGTGATTGTGGTTTTTCTGGTGGTTGTGTTCCGTTATTGTCTGGTGCTTGTCCGTTGTTATCTTGTGATTGTGGTTTTTCTGGTGGCTGTCCGCCTGCTTTTTCCTGAGGATTATCGCCAGAAGCTTCCGGAGGCTGTCCTCCAGTGTTTTGTGATGAATCTCCATTGGCTGAATCTTCAGCATTTGTTACAAAAATTGCATTTGACCCTTTTGAATTAGTGACAATTTCACAGTTTGAAACATCAAGACTTCCGTTGGTATTTACTAAAACAGCTGAGTTAACCCCATAGAAATCTGCATCATCACCCTCGGTTTTGCTGTCTCCGCTTTTGTTAATTAAGGAGTCTGCCAATTTCAAAGCTCCTCCATTCTTAACTAAAATAGCATTGGCATCTTCAGATTCTGTATGGAAATTAAACTTATTTTTCTCTAAATTTTTGCTGTCAACAATAAGACTTCCACCATCTTCCAGTGCACTGGCATCAATGTTTATGGAAGATGTAGTGGATGAATTCATATTGGTCATTGCAAATATGGCAACGCCAATAATTACTATGGCTAAAAGTACCATTATTATATTTCTTTTGTTCATAATTGTAATAACATTAAAGTTATATTTATATTTTGACCTTTGTGTTAAAAAGAAATTATAAGCCGTGTCCGGGTTTTTACCTGATGGTGATTTTTAAATCCAAGCTGTCGGTGTAACATAAAAATTATCTGACTTTTACATATGGCCGTATAAAACCGGCAAAGATGTAAGGGCATTATAACTGATTTCAATATATTTTCTTGAAACATTTCGGGATATCGTTTGAAACATCACTTCAATATGAATATGGATGAAATTTCGGCATTTTGTTAATAATAATTTTTTAGATTTACATACAATAAATTAAATAGTAGTATAAATATATTTAATAAATGGTAATGATAAAAGTTTGACAAAACTTTTTTCAATGATGGCTATGTTAAAATGCAAAGTTTACTTTCTTAAACTGCTTGACCTTTAAAGTTATGGAGATAAAGGCCAATACTCTGCGTAGGGGAATGGGAATCTTTGATTTCTGTAAGTCAGGTAGTTTGGTGATGTTTAACATAGTATAGATTAGTACAATAAAATAACATTTGAGGATTATTTATGTTTAAAGCTGAATTAAGTGATTCTAGTATTTTAAAAACCAGTTTTGATGCTATTTCATCAATTGTTGATGAAG